>JAJBVU010000188.1 GCA_020859645.1 Eubacterium sp.
CCCTTATATAGCCTGTTAAGCCCAAAAGCTCCTTCAGGTGAACCATTTCGCATTTTTTGCAGCCTGCCTGTGAAGCTAAGGATTTCAGGCTGATTTCTTGGTTTACGGGAATAACGCAGACCATAGGGTTTTGTTTTTCGTCCTTTAAAAGAAGGGTTTTAAAGATTGTGTTCGGGTCTACGCCCATTTTTTCGGCGGCGGTTACCCCTGATAAATCGCTTTCGTCATATTCATAGGTTTTTATTTCGTAGGGTATTTTTTCCTTATCCAAAATACGCATAGCATTTGTTTTTGAAACTTTAGCCATAATTATTCACCTCGTTTTTTCAGGAGCTCTTTCCGGTACAAAAGGGAGCAAAGGGACATTCGCCGCATTTTGGCTTTCTTGCCGTGCAGATTTTTCTGCCGTGGGCAATAACCTGTGTGTTATATTTGATCCAGTGCTCCTGCGGAAGAAGCTCCATAAGCTCAAACTCTATTTTAACAGGGTCGTCGCTTTCAGTAAAGCCCCATTTTTTGCTTATTCTTTTGACGTGGGTGTCTACAACTATACTTGGCAGATTGAAAATGTGGCTTCTGACAACATTGGCGGTTTTTCTGCCTACGCCGGGAAGAGCTGTTAAAGCTTCAACCTCAGAGGGCACTACTCCCGAATGGTCTTTTATAAGGGCTTGGGCTGCGACCTTTATGTTTTTGGCTTTATTGCGGTAAAAGCCTGTTGACCGTACGTCCTTTTCAAGCTCTTTTATGTCGGCTTCCGCAAAGGCTTCAAGAGTGGTATATTTTTTGAACAAGTCCTTTGTTACAGTATTTACCCTGTCGTCGGTGCACTGGGCTGAGAGGATTGTGGCAAAGAGAAGCTCGTAGGGCTTGTCGTAGTGTAGGTAGCACTTGTCATCGGTGGGATAGTATCGGTCTAACAGTGAAAGTATTTCTTTTATGTACATTTTTTATCCTTTCTATCGTTAAGAAAAGGGAGTGCAGAATGCACTCCCTAAAATTAATTCACAACCTGCTGTGTGGTATAATAACCTGTTATATTATTTTCGTCCATCCAAATTTTCTTACATTTCATAAGGTAGTCTAAGGTATCGTTTGTGTAGTGGTAGTAGGTGTAAAGTATCTGCTGTGTGGTGTAGAGGTCGTTATAGGTGAGATAGGGATAGTCAACAAGCTCTTCGCTGCCTGTGTAGTAAAGGGCATAGTTTAGATTATTGTTAATCTGAACCCATTCGTCTCTTGTGTCCTCGATACCCTTAAGCATATTATCGGCGGTTTCCTTATAGGATTTTACTCCCGTAATGTATGAAATCTTATAAAGCACGCACATTTCCGCAAGCTGGTGATTAAGGGAACAGTGGGTTCTTGTATAGCCCTCCTGACCGCCGTAATCCTCAACGAGCCAGCCGCCGTTTTCGGTCTCATAGTGATTGTTTGCAGCGTGCTTATTAAAAAAGTCGCCGTAAGCAAGGAGAGCCTTTAAGAACACCTCGTCATAATAAAGTCGGTAAGCGGCTATAAGGTTTGAAGCGAAGTCAGTGTTAAAACGTGTGTCATAGAAGTTTGAGGTTATGCCGAAGTCTGAATAGAGCCATTCGGACTGAGGACCTGTTGCCCAATAGCCTTCATCGTTTTGGTTTTGAGCACAGATGTAGGTTGTGGCATAGCCTAAGTCATAAGCCGCCGGAATATTGCTGTAGGAAATGAGAGCCGAGCCTGTGTAGTTTGAGGGCTGGCGGTAGAGAATGTTTTCCCCTCCGGGAGTGTAGGTTGTGGGAGTTTGGAAGTAATATCCGTCATAGCAAAGTCTGCGGTCTGAAGCCAAATTAATGTGGAGAAGAGAAAACAGGTCTGTGTTTTCCCAGTCCGCAAGAACCCTTGAGGATTCAAGGCACCAAATTTCTCCCAAATATGAAGAGCTCTCGGGGAAGGAAAAACTTATTTTATAGCCGCCGTCGGTTTGGGTTACCTTAATAGGCTGTTCGAGATCGGGAACAACCGTTAAGGTGTTGCAGGTGAAGTCATTGTTTTTATAGACTGCCGGCAAGCCCAAAATCATATGGTAGCTGTCGGTGTCCAAAAAAATTACTTCCTTAATAATCTCGTTTTCCAAATTTGCGGTTCTGAACCATTCGCCTGTTGAGTTATTGTAGGCTCTTATTTCAAGACCCGAACCGGGAATATAAAGAGAGGTTTCGTATCTTTCAACGGTTGTTGTTTCCGTTGAGCCTTCAGATGTTGTTTCTTCAACTGCCGCCGCATTGGGGAAGCTGTAGCGTTTAAGCCAGAAGGTGTCTCCCGTTCCGTAGGTAATTGTTTTTTTGGCTACGGAAGCAGTACCCTCCGAAAGAGTTTCTTCATAATATTCGCTCTCTATTGGGTTGTCTCCCAATTTTTTGTATTTCGCCAAAGTTTTGTAGCAGATAAGGTCGGCGCCTGTTAAAGGATTGCCGTTTTCATCTGTGGGAACGGAGGAAGTTGTTGTTTCCGTTGTTTCTTCCGTTGTTTCTTCTGTAGTTTCCTCAGTGGTTGTTGTAACTGCCACTGATTTTGATGAGGCTGCTCCGGCGGAAAAGGCAAAGCCCAAGCTCAGCGCCGCAGTCATAAATAAAGTTAAAAAATATTTCATATCAATACACCCTTATTTAATGTTTTATTAGTTTTTTCCTGAGTAAAAAGTATTATAC
>JAJBVU010000152.1 GCA_020859645.1 Eubacterium sp.
GTAGTATGTGCGGCAGTTGGTACAAATGGGCATCCTCTGAGGATATAAAATCATATAATGAGGAATGCGTTAAAGGTTCAAAGAATACAAATGTAATTACGTCATATGACATAGCTAAAATATGTTCGGCAGCCAGGGGTTGCAAGAAATGTGAACTTGGTAAGCACTATGATGAAGTTTGCAAGACATTCATTGAACAAATTAAGCAAGCTAGAATACCAGAAGATTTATATTGTATTTATTTAAACCAGTTCAAAATAGGAGGTAAGAAATGAAAGTTAAAGGATTAACTGTAGCGAAGGTTGTAGCGAAAGACATACTTGCACAGGGTGCATTTATAAGGGTTGCATTTGTGAAGCTTTAAGATATAAGTGTTCAAATAGCAGTTCTCCCGGTGAGTATTATTACCTTTTTATTTAACAATATGATGTACCATTGCCTGAAAACGGTGACAATCTTGGAATTAAAATAAAATACCATGAAGGAATTACTCCACTTAAAAAGATAGAAGTAGGTGATTGGATTGATTTACGTTCTGCTGAAACGGTTGAGTTTAAAGCAGGAGATTCATGCTATATTAACTTAGGTGTTTCAATGAAACTGCCAGAGGGTTATGAAGCAATCGTTGCACCACGTTCAAGCCTGTTCAAGAAGAAAGGTTTAATACAAGCAAACAGCATATCAATCATTGACAATTCTTATTGCGGTGATGAGGACATATGGAGATTCCCTGTGTACGCAACTAGGGATTGCGTAGTAAACTTCGATGAAAGAATATGTCAGTTCCGGTTGCTGAAAAATCAGCCTACATTACAGATTACAAAGGTTGAAAAGTTAGGTGGTGAAAACCGTGGTGGCTATGGAAGTACAGGAGGTTATGTCAATGAAAGCTGATGATTTATTAAAGAAGTTTTTAACATTGACAAAAGACGAACAGCGGATATTTTTGAACAGGGCGGTATTACAGTTTGGAAATAAAGGGTGCGTAGAATGCCCTTTTGTGGATATTTGTGAGAACGCACAGACTTTAGTTAAATCGCCCTGTTTTAACTGTTTATCATTTTGAGGTGCTGGATGACATATAAAGAATTGATTGATAAATGTGATAATAGGTGTAACATGAATAATCCTACAAGGTTCACTTGTCCATATGATGACAAGGAATGCAAGGAATTTATCATAACATTTGAGAGACTGCCGCATCAACTTAGCCGTCTACTTAAAAGTGAAATAAAATAAAAACAATAATCCCATCTACTTTGCAGTAGGTGGGATTATCTATATCCTTAACCGACGGTCATACAAAGCAAGCCGCATACTCGATATAGGTTATCTGGCAGTTTCTTTCACCTGTGCGTCCCAGACCCTACAGTGTACTCAACGTCAGCGGATACTCATTTTAACGGGCAGTAGTGGAAGACCGACAAGTATCTACTGCCCTATCACAAAAAGGAGGTAAAGCCTACCACAATTGCACGACCGGAGAAAGAGCATTGTGGCAATGGTGCGGTTCACCTGCTGTATATCAATATGACAACACTGTAAGCACTACCTCTTTGCACTGTAAATCCTTAAATCGGAAACACCCGTGTTCAAACAGGTAACGCAGATTTGCAAGAACAAGGTCATTCCTGCGTAGCATTACATAGTTTATTTGATGGTCTTCTGTAGTTACCGTTATTTTTGTAGAATAGGTATAATCTGGTTTGTCATTTGCATAGACAATCCCTAGGTTCGGGTATTCTCTTATACCATAATCCTTACCCATGTATCTCAGTGTAACAAGATAACGATTATAGCCTTGTGGTGTTTCAATGAATGCCTTGTTATCATTTAAGTAAACGCTCTGTGCCGCATAAGCCATATATTTATTTGAAGAAAAGGCACGATTAAACCCACTATCTAGCATAGCTTCGCTTGCTACTTCATTAAACCCCTGTTCAAGAACAAACCCATCGCCCTTTAGGAATCTGGTATCATCACGCAATCTTGCACTGATACCCATTTCAACATAATACGGATTAATGATTGACACAGGGTTGCTTATCATGTAAACAGGTGTATATCTTATCTGTTTACCTTGACCTCTGGCTATAGAGGTATGGATTGACAGAAACTTCTGTATCTCATTAGAGCAATACTTATTTGTCTCTGACTGGAACTCATCAAAAATCATCATGTCAACGTCAGAGAACAGGTGTGATAATTTCTTAATGTTGTCAGCACTATTGATGGTGATAGCATAACCGCAATGCTCATCATTCAGATACAAGTCTGAATAGATACCTTTTGAACGTGGTTTTGCATCAAGTGTATATGTGGGGAAGAACAGTCCTTGAATATCTTTAAAGAACTTGCTTGCTACGTCTGCCAACTCATAGTTGAACCTATAAAGCAGAGCAAATTTAGATTTATTTTTGATAAATCTGTTTACTGCAAGCCTGTTAAAATAGGTTGTCTTTCCTGCCGTACGGTTTGATGTACACATGAATATCTCAGGTTTGTTTCCATTAATATCCATCATTGACAAAAGTTTTGTTCCATCATAATACTGACTCATAAAATTCTCACCTCTCTAACTTTAAATTATATAATACCTCTTGCATTTTGTCAAGAACTATGTTATAATCATAACCAGAAAATAAGTAATTGCAAAGAAATGAGGTACAATATGGCAGAC
>JAJBVU010000220.1 GCA_020859645.1 Eubacterium sp.
CGGGCTTTCGCCCGAAAAATAAGCAATAATTCGACTATAGAAAGGGATGATGTAACCGAAAAGGGAAAAAGGGGGTTCAGCCCTCACCGCCCTTTAAACAACAATTTTCAGGTCAAAAAAATTTTAAGTTTCATAAAAAGGAGGAAAACATTAAAATGAACAATAAGTTCAAAAGAGTAATAAGCTCAATTTTAGCCTTCACTATGGTTATCTCCGTATTAACCGTAATGAACGTAACCACAGCTTTCGCCGAAGTTGATACCGAAAGTATTTATTCTTCTGTAACAGCAGTATATGACTTCATAGGTGTAACAACTTCATCCGGTACAATCAAATCATCAATAGGAACAAGTACTGCAACATATGCTGGTGCCGGTGCCGGTGCTGTTGTTTCAAATAATTATGAATCAAGCAATACAGGCTTAAAAATTACTGCTAATACTGGTGCTTCTTACAAAGCAATGAAAATTAATGCGAAAACTGACTTTAGCGCCAATCATTTGGAAATTCCCGCAAGTGACGGTGACACAATTTATGTTTACGGTTTCAACAACAGCGGCAGTGATAAAAGCAATACTTTGTTATTTTCAACATCAACTACAGTACCAGAAGATACGTCAGATTGTACTATGCAAATTACAAACTCTAGAGGAACAATAGCGGAATTTTACTACACTGTTCCCTCTGGTTTTACAGGAGATACAATATATATTATATCTACCGATAACAATTTTGACGTTGCTGCAGTTGCAGTTGTAGGAAGCTCGGCAACTTCTCTTAAGGTTGACCAGTCCTCTGCTTCACTTAAAGTCGGCGAAACATTGACTGTTAACGCTACGGCAAATAATGCAGGAGAGAATCCCTCTATTACTTGGAGCTCAGACGATACAGAAGAATCTATTGTAAGTCTTTCAGGTACTACCGGCAGCAGCGTAACAATTACAGCTATCGGCGAAGGTTACGCAACAATTACAGCATCTATTTCCTATGGTGGTCAAGAATATACAGCTGAAGTCAGTGTTAATGTTTATATTCCGGAAATTTCTCTTACGGTAGACCCGACATCAGCTAAGCTTCAGGCAGGCGAAACTGTAGAAGTTACAGCTACACCTGTTAACACAGAAGAATCAAAAGATTATTCAATTTCTTGGAGTTCAAGCAATACTGCTGTTGCAACTGTTTCACCGGCAACCGGCAACACTGTAACAATTACAGCTGTCGGCGTCGGCGAAGAGGACGCAATAATTACAGCTACAATGACCTATGAAGAGAAAGAATATACAGCTGAAGTCAGTGTTAATGTTTATGAAGTAACCGTTGATGATTCAGCAGCTTTAACAGCAACAGCTCCTTCAACATATGACAATAATTATACTACAATAACAACAAATGAGGACGGCAGTGTTACATATTCTTATGACTTTGGAAGTTTTGGAAACTATGTTTATAATCAGGGCTTAAATCCCGGCGAAACCAACTATAACTTCAGACTTTCAAACGGTGTTATCAAAGGTGTCAGTGATACTACGCTTGACGGAAATGAGTATTTTTACAGATTAAGTTCCGATGGCGGTAATATACAGGTGTATAAAAATTCTGAAAATGTAAAATTTGCTAGTGATGATGTGGCACTTATGTTTTCAATCGGAACTTATTGCGAAGCAAGTGTGACCATAACTTCCTCAACATCTACATCTGCTACAGTTAAAAATACAGATTCAGGCGAAACTGTAAGCGACCTTAGTGCTCTTGAACCGGGCAATTATTCAATCTATAGAGCTGGTTCTGATTTCTATATCACAAAGCTTGAAATCACAGTTACTTCTACTGCTGACGTAGGCGAAATCAACGGCAATACAATTACTGCAGGCGGTACAACCTACTTAATTGCAAACTTAGACGGCTGTTCTACAGAAGAAGATCTTTCTAACTACGATTATGTTTATCTCGCTGACGCAAACGGTGACGCTATAGACAGTGCAAATGAAGGCTCCGGCACCGTATACACCGGCGTTAAAATCGAAGGTGTTACATATGATGCATCACAATTCGACACCGGTTATAAGTATATATACTGCTTCGCAATAGATTCTACGTATACAGGAGATGTATCCGGTTATAAGCTTGTAGGTCATCCTGTAGAAACAACAGCAACAGAAGAGTAAAAGGAGGTAATTAAAAATGAAAAAAATATACACAAAACCAAATATGAAAATTGTCTCCTTTCAGACTGAAAGCATAACTACAGCTGACACCGTATCAAGCGGCGGCACTCAGACTACTTTCGGATATCTCGGAAACGGCACTGTTACATACAATTCCGACAAATAATTAATACCGTCTTTAAGGGAGATCAAAAAACACAGACAGCACACCGGCTCAAGGGTGTGCTGTTTTTATGTGTGAAAAAATGCACATAGTTTTTGACCGCAGATGTCAAGACACAAATATATTGTAAATTATAACTTAAGTTATGAGACTTCAGCAATCTTTTTGTAATATTTTTTAGTATAATATAATAAATCTGTTGATTTTGTAACAAAAAAATAGTATACTTTAATTAGGGAATGATGGTTTAAGGTAATAAAAAATAATTTTACGGAAAAATGCTGCGCTCCACGCATAAATAAAACCTCAGAACTTATGATTTCAGTCGGTTTTATT
>JAJBVU010000297.1 GCA_020859645.1 Eubacterium sp.
CCTTAATGTCATAAACAAAATCAAATGATTTTCAAGCAATTAAAATGTTTCTGTTTTGCAAAAACGGTAGATGGCAGTTTGCAAATATAGAATAATTTTTAATAAAAAAATTCCATAGACCTCAAAACAGTCTATGGAATTCTTATCTTTTTAGGTTGAATTCTTCTGCCAAATCCTCGGCTAAATAGTCATCGCTCATACAGTGAAGATCGGAAACACCCTCGCTGATTAGTTTATATTCAAGTGAGTTATAGAAAAAGTTCAGAGCTTCGCCGAGGGTCAAGTTTGCTTTTTCAGCAAACAGCTTTATTATTCGTGCATATTTTTTCTGAAGTAATATAGGGTGGGCATTCATATTGATATACTCTCCTTAAAGTGTAAGAAATTATCTATGGCGGTTTGTGTTCGGAAGCATATCTGCATATTGGGCTTTTCGTATATAAGTTTGCTTAGAGCTTCTTTTTTACCGATAAGATTATCCAAATACAATTCTATGGTATTGAAAACCCTGTCATTTGCAACACTGCCTGTTATTATGTCATAATCGGAATTATCATTCCCTTTTCGGCAGGCAACTATAAAATCAAGCCATTCTTCGGAATAAGAATCAAACCTTAAAACTTTAAGTTTGCGGTAGGCTGACTCGTCAAAATCATAAACAGATATTATGCCTGCTTTGCCACGTCTTTTGAATTTTCTGCACCAGTTTTCAGCCTGTTTATATATAGGCGTAGTGTAAAAGCCCTTTCCGAAGTCAACATTGGAGCGTGAATGGGCAATATCGGGTTTGGATATTTCGATGTCAGAGCCGTGGTAAACTGTCATACTGTTATTCCTTTCTCTTCCAAAGCTGAAATAATATCGTCAACTATATAGTCTTTTCCCTGCGAATGGAGAGGCTCATAGCAAGGGATAATATACTCATTTAAAAGGCTGCTCTTTTCAGTTAAGGCTTTATAAACTCTGTCTGCACTGACACCAAGCTTAATAGCCGTATTTTCTATGCAGAAAACGGCAAATTCAAGCTCTTCTGAATTTTTAATACTGTTATTTTCAGCCATTTTACTCACACCCCTTTCTTTTTCTAAAATTCATTATATATCATTTTAAAAGCAAAATCAATATATTGGCTAAGTATTTCTTTCAAAATGTATTTATCTGTGCCTTATAAATTCTACTACCGATTCCTTTGGGATTATCCATCTGTTTCCGATTTTAAAGGCTTCAAGCTCATTTGTTTGGAGCATAGACAAAAGAGTGTTTTTGCCGATTTTAAGAAGTGATTGACATTCCTTAAAAGTCATTATTTCGGGGATTTGTTCGTACATTTTTAAATTGCTCCCTTCAAGATAATTTTAGAAAATACGGTCATATCGGTTTGCTTTTGACCGTATAAGTTTTTGTCGTTTTGTTCGCTTATGTTTTTTGGATTATCTTTTTTTCCGCAAAGCTGAATATTTCATTTATATAATATTTATTTGAATACTTATAAGTATTTAATATTTTATGAATGGAGGAATTTCTATGACCAAGTTGGAAAAAGGATTAAGAGTAGTCGGCAGTGCGGCTTTGGAAATTATTATTTTGCTTGCCGACAGGCTGAGAAAAGACAACAAAGACAGCAACGGATAATATCATATTTTTCAGATGAATCAGTGCAGTCATGCCGAAATAACCGGACTAAAAATTTTGTTTGTGATAGAACCCGAAAGATGTCGGGACGCCTGCCTTGATTTTTTCAAAGAAAAATTCAAGGTTGGCGGATAATTCCGCAGGAATTATTTCTGAGCAGTGACAAACGGGCAAACGATTTAAAGTTATCAAAAATACAGTAAATTTATATTTGTCCGTTTGTCCGGTTGGCGCTGTGAGGAAATAAAATTTTTAGTGCAGTTTTGAGGTATGACTGCAAATTCAAAAAATAAGATTGGAGTGATTTATATGTGCTTGAAAATACCTTTGAATAATATGAGCCGTGAAGAGTGGCTTAAAATTAGGAAAACAGGTATCGGAGGTTCTGATGCAGGAGCAGTATGCGGATTAAATCCTTACAGCAGTGCTATGAAGATTTTTCGGGATAAAACCTGTGATGAGATTAGCTTTGATGACAACGAAGCTATGAGACAGGGAAGAGATCTTGAGGACTATGTAGCTAAGCGGTTTTCGGAGGAAACAGGGTTAAAGGTCAGAAAGTCAAATTTTATGTATCGGAGTGATGAATATCCCTTTATGATAGCCGATGTGGACAGGCTTATTGTAGGTGAGGATGCTGGGCTTGAATGCAAGACTGCCAGTGCCTACAGTGCCGATAAGTGGAAAAACGGAGAGATACCGACTCATTATCTAATACAATGCTAGACTATATTAATAAAAACGATTTAACGACATATAAAATTAAATTATGACATTACAAAATTTACAGAAAGGATTAATGCTTATATATCCATTTGAATTATAGGTATTTGGTATAAAAAATGAACGAAATTTATTGTCCGGTATATTTTAGATATTTAGGAAATGATTATGATGCAAAAACAAACTTTTCTGAAAACCATGATATTAATTATATAGAGGAAAGGATTGAGCGTATTCTAGATTCCAAAAAAACAAATCAATCTTTATTCGGGACAAGCGGAATGGCAGAAACATATTCTACC
>JAJBVU010000176.1 GCA_020859645.1 Eubacterium sp.
CCCTAATGCTGAACGGGGCAGAAAAATAATTAACAGTGCATCTAAAAACACATCGGGCAAAAAAACAATAGTGTTTATGTTTATTAATGAAAAAATCGCAAAGAAAATAAAAAGAAAGCTCGGAAATCAATATAATTATGTTTCCTTATATGATGCAATAGGCGGAATTACAAATTTATGTACCGTAAAGCCCTTTGAGTGGGTTGATATTATAGCAGGTGCAGATTTTCTTATTACAAACTATTTTCATGGTATGTGCTTTGCCATAAAAAGCAATGTGCCTTTTTCTATTGTTGAAATTCGTGGCGGCAAAAGAGAAGAAAGCAAGTCATATGATCTTTTGTTGGAGTGCGGTATGGCAGAACGGTTTTTTATGTTAGAGGACAATAACCTTGTTGAGAGAATATGCAGCATGGTATGTAGGGATTTGAATGTTTCGCACGACTTTACCTATGTAGTAAAATTGCAGCAAAGCAAGTCTCAAACATTTATTGATAAATTGAACAGTATAATCGATGAAAAAGAGGACAGGATTAATGGCAGGCAGCAGCAGAGAAAAATCTTTAGTTAAAAATACTTTAATATTATCATTGGGAACCTTTACTCCGAAGCTTATGAGTTTTATTACTCTTCCTTTACTGACCCAAAATTTATCTAAGGCTGAATACGGAACCTATGATTTGATTACGGTTTTGGTTATGGTTTTGCTTCCGGTTGTAACGCTTCAAATTCATACCGGAGCTTTTAGATATTTAATTGAGTGCCGAGGTGACAATGAGAGAACAAAGGGCTTAATAACCAATGCATTGGTTTATGCCGGGCTGACATCTGTCATATGTCTTGCGGTTACGTGGTTTTTTATGAGAAATATCAGATATAGCTTCTGCATAGTATTATATCTGTTTTTCGATATGTATTTGATAGTAACACAGCAGTTTGCAAGAGGTCTAGGAAAGAACCTTTTATATTCAATAAGCTCAATAATCAACTCGGCTGTATTTATGGTTCTTACAATAATTCTTGTGTCAGTGCTTCAGCTGTCGCTTTACGGAGCAATTATTTCTCTTTTGGGCGGAGTTCTTGCAGGAAGCCTGTATTTAACTGCGGCTCTTAAGCTTCCTTCTTTTTTGGATCTCCGCAGCTTATCAAAAAAGACAATAAAGCTTATGTTGGGTTATTCATGGCCTATTGTTCCAAACAGCTTATGCAACTGGGTTTTGAATTTGTCGGACCGTTTAATAGTTACTGCATTTTTGGGTATAGAAGCCAATGCAGTATATGCAGTGGCAAATAAGCTGCCGAATTTGCTGACGATTTTTCAGTCGTCGTTTTCATATGCATGGCAGGAAAACGCCTCACTTACTGTTGATTCTGAAGATTCAAGCTCTTATTATGAAAGTATGTATAAGCTTTTAATAAATTTTCTTGCAGGTGGGCTTGCACTTCTCATCGGCGTTTCACCTCTTATTTTTCGTATTGTTGTAAGAGGCGATTATGATGAAGCATATCCCCAAATAGCTATATTATATTTGGCAATTTATTTTAACTGCATTTCGTCATATCTTGCCGGAATTTATGCGGCTAACAAGAAAACTGTTAATATAGGAATTACAACAATTATAGCCGCAGGCATAAATTTGTTTGTTGACTTAATGCTTGTAAAACATATAGGCATTTATGCTGCGTCGCTTTCCACACTGGTCAGCTATATCTTTTTGACCCTTTACAGAATGAAAAATATTCAAAAATTTCAAAAAATACGCTTTAAGCTCACATATCTGTTAAGAAATTGTCTGCTTTTAACAATTTTGCTTGTATTGCTTTTGGTCAATAATTTGGCTGTGCAGATAATAAACTTTGTTTTGGGAGCTGCTGCGGCATATATTTTAAACAGAAGCTTAGCCCTGTCAATGTTTCGCACACTTTTGAATAAGGTGAAAGGATAAGGAGTTAATTAATGGATAAAAACAATGATGCTTGGACTTTGGAACGGCTTGTTCTTGAAATAAATAAGAATAAAATAACGGATTTTACGGTAAGCCGAAAATCATATGAGACATTATCCGATTCTGTAAAATCCATAGGTATATGGCATATTAACAATGATGCCAGAAGTTCGGCGTTTTATGCATATGGAATGTCTCAGGAAAAGGGCTCCCCTGCGGTGCTTATTGTCAGGGAGGATGAATTGGCAAGCTGTTATACAGGCTTTACGGAGGCAATGCTTCAGCACGTTGCTTTTATTGTAATATGTATTCAAAACAGTCTGAAGGGACACAGGTTTATAGAAAAATGCATATCCAATGAGTTTCCGCTGAACTGCGGACAGTCTCAATATGATTTAGACAAAATATTGTCAGGCATAAATGATTTTCACTCACCCGTAATGTTTGATATTTCAGAGCAGCCCTCAAATACAGAATTAAAAGAGTGTTCATTGGCGTTTTTGAAAAATTCGGCACTGAAGAGCTTTAACTCGGTTATTTGCTTTGACCGTTATAAGGATTTAACGGGAGACAACACAAGGCTTTATTCATGTGAACACAGATACGGAGTATTCTCTAAATATCTTGGCTTTATTAACGGAACTGAGGATAAGGCTTGTTTAATTGTACCGGCTGAATTTTTTGACTTAGATATTAAT
>JAJBVU010000301.1 GCA_020859645.1 Eubacterium sp.
TTATGATAAAATGATATTAGCTCAAAAATAACGGCGTACCCTATGAACTTTAATAGAAATTTGTATGGTATTATTAAACGTTCATTGGAAATGATGTTTCTGCGGACGATACCGGACAGCTGGCAAGAAAGTCGACCAAGAAATATATATATTGAAATTGCAAATGAGGAGGAATTTTAATGGATTATTTGTATTACCAGCAGAAAATAAACGATGTGATTATAAAATGCCCGATTGAAACCGGTATAGAAATATTGGTATATAATTTACTTGATAAATATATAGATACAGAAAATTATGCTCTTGTTGCCATTGATAGAGTATGGAAAAAACAGGATAGTAGATTATTAACCAAAGGTGGTATATCCGATATAGCTATTCTCTCAACCGATTTCATTTTTAAGGCGAAAGACTCAGGTCATGTATATGGATTTATTGAAGTTAAGAGTGCAGGCACTTCATTATATGATACATTGCAAATAGATGGACAAAAGGAAGACCATAATCATCTTATTTACACAAACGGAATTGTTTGGAAATATTATTACAAGAAAGAATGTAGATGGGAGATAAATATAAGTAAGGAAGGCGTGCAGCATTCTATATCGGAAATCAATGTTGATAAAAATCAATTTGAGAAATAAGTGAAAACAATACAAACTATAGAATGGAATAAATGAACCTATAAATTATGCCGTAGAATATCATTCTTATTTGCGGTTTGAATGGTGCAGGTAAAAGCACATTGGGCAGGGCTCTTGCCAAAGAACTGAACTATCGGTTTATTGATATTGAGGATATATATTTTCCTAAAAATGACCCTGATTATCTGTATGCAAACCCACGCTCCTTTGAGGAAGTGAAATCTATTTTGTCGGACATAACCTCAAAAAACGATTCCTTTGTTTTGGCATCGGTAAAAGGAAATTTCGGTAAAGATATGGTTGAAAAATGGCTGAGGTCGGTTTCTTGCCACGTCATCAGAATAGATTGGGGGTTCACTTAATTTAGTTTTGTTAAGCACCAAAAGGAGAAAATTATGGAAAAAACAGTAATTATAATAAACGGAAAAGGCGGCGCGGGCAAGGACACGCTATGCGACATAGCGGCAAAGCATTACAAGGTACGAAACGTGTCGGCTATAACGCCTATTAAGGAAATTGCAAAAAAACACGGCTGGAACGGTGAAAAGGACAGCAAATCAAGAAAATTCCTCTCCGATTTAAAAAAGGTATTTATTGAATACAACGACCTGCCTACGCAATATCTGCTTGAGCAGTACGAACAATTTATGCAAAGCGAGGAACAGCTGATGTTTGTTCATATCCGCGAGGGCAGCGAAATAGATAAGCTCAAGCATTCAATAAAAACAAAATGCCGCACGCTGCTTATACGGCGCGCGGGTCAGGAAAGCTGGGGCAACGCCTCGGACGATGAAGTGGAACAATACGGCTATGACCTGTATTACGATAACGATAAACCTCTCGAAGAAACCGAAAACGATTTCATTGAATTTTTGAATACTTTTATTTAAGCGGCGCTGTACAAGGGTATCGTCCCGCGCGCAAAACACGCAATATACAAAGAATTTTCAAACCAAACAAAAAAAAGGGACTGCAAAGTCCCTTTTTATTCAGCTTACGCCAATTCTGCGAAATACTTAATTGTTCTAACCATCTGTGATGTGTATGAATTTTCGTTATCATACCATGAAACAACCTGTACCTCATACAAGCCGTCGCCAATTTCAGCTACCATTGTCTGAGTTGAATCGAACAATGAACCGTATCTCATACCTACTATATCAGATGAAACAATTTCGTCTGTGTTGTATCCGAATGACTCGTTTGACGCAGCCTTCATTGCAGCGTTGATACCGTCAACCGTTACATCACCCTTAACAACAGCTGTAAGAATAGTTGTTGAACCTGTCGGAGTCGGAACTCTCTGAGCCGAGCCGATAAGCTTACCGTTAAGCTCCGGAATAACAAGACCGATAGCCTTTGCAGCGCCTGTTGAGTTAGGAACAATGTTTACAGCGGCAGCTCTTGAACGTCTTAAATCGCCCTTTCTCTGAGGACCGTCAAGAGTCATCTGGTCGCCTGTGTAAGCGTGAATTGTGCACATAATACCCGACTGAATCGGAGCGTACTTGTTAAGCGCGTCAACCATAGGAGCCAAGCAGTTTGTTGTACATGATGCAGCTGAAATGATTGTATCCTCAGCCTTTAATGTATTGTGGTTTACGTTGTAAACTATTGTCGGAAGATCGTTTCCTGCCGGAGCTGAAATAACAACCTTCTTAGCGCCCGCGTTGATGTGAGCCTGAGCCTTTGCCTTTGATGTATAGAATCCCGAGCATTCAAGAACAACGTCTACATCAAGCTCGCCCCAAGGACAATTATTAGCGTCCGGGAAAGCGTAGATTTTGATTTCCTTTCCGTCAACCGTGATTGAATCCTCGCCTGCCGTTACCTTGTCGGCTTTTTCATACTTACCCTGTGATGAATCATACTTCAAAAGATGAGCAAGCATCTTCGGGCGTGTAAGGTCGTTGATAGCAACCACTTCGTCACCCTCTGCGCAAAACATCTGTCTGAATGCCCAACGTCCAATACG
>JAJBVU010000265.1 GCA_020859645.1 Eubacterium sp.
TAATAATGGTATGTAGAAAAGTTTACATTAAAAATCGGGAAACGGTGATAAACCTGTCGGCGTTTCCTTGAAAATAATAGTTTAAGGAAAACTGCCGAATAAGCAATTCCTTGATCCCTAAATGGAGGAAAATGATGATTTCAGCCGATGTTATCATTGTCGGCGCAGGCATAGCCGCCCACTCGGTAGCCTGTAGGCTTGCAGACAGTGATAAAAAAGTAATAATGATAACAAAATCAAAAAAAGAAAACTGCAATTCAACCTTGGCTCAGGGAGGAATTTCCGTTGCCTTGGGCGAAAATGACAGCTATATGCAGCACTATGAGGACACTTTGACCGCAGGCTGCGGCTTAAACAATAAAGAAGCCACCCTAAAGCTTGTTAAAACCGCTCCCGACGTCATCAGAGAGTTTATAGACAGGGGAATGGAGTTTGACAAAAACCCCGACGGCTCTATAAGCTTCGGAAAGGAAGCCGCCCACAGACTTGCCAGAGTTATTCACGCCGGCGGCGACAGAACCGGTCTTAAGGTTATGGAGCAGCTCTACAGAAACTTAAACGGCAGAGCGGAGATTGTTGAAAACGAGCCTGTTATTGACGTTATATTAAAGGACGGAGCCGCTAAGGGAGTTGTTACCAGAACGGCACAGGGCAAATATAATACATACTGTGCGCCTTACGTGGTTCTTGCCTGCGGCGGAGTGGGCAATCTTTACCCCGGCACCTCAAACGACGGCACAATCACCGGCGACAGCGTTGCTTTGGGCTACAGGTGCGGCGCAGAGCTTAAAAACCTTGAGTTTGTTCAGTTCCACCCCACCCTTCTTACCTTCAACGGCAAAAACTTCGGGCTTATTACCGAAGCTGTCAGAGGCGACGGCGGCGTTTTGATAAACGAAAAGGGCGAGAAAATAATGGAAGGGGTTCACCCCATGAAGGACTTAGCCCCAAGAGACGTTGTTTCAAGGGCAGTCTACACCCACACCCTTAAAGGAGAACAGATATTTTTGGATATTTCAGCCATCAGCGGCTTTAAAGAGAGATTTCCCTATGTGTCCGAAATTTGCGAAAGCAATGGTGTTGACCTGTCGAAAAACCTTATTCCCGTTGCCCCCGGCGCTCACTTTCATATGGGCGGCATAAAGGCTCTGCCTACAGGTGAAACCTCTGTAGAGGGCTTATACGCCGTCGGTGAAGCAGCCTGTACAGGAGTTCACGGAGCAAACAGACTTGCCAGCAATTCCCTTTTGGAGGGGCTTGTTTTCGGAAAGCTTACTGCGGAGAATATTCTTAACTCAGACAGACAGCTTGAAGAGTGCGAATATGTTTTCCCCGAAGCTCAGCCCGTCAGACCCCTGCCCGCTAAAAAGGAAATTAAAAGGGTTATGATGAACTGCGTAGGCATTATCAGAACCGAAGAGAAGCTTAAAAGGGCTGTTGAATTTTTTGAAAAATATATGCCCAACGGCAAGGACTTCGGAAGGATTGACCCAAGAAGCGTCAGCGACGAAGAGCTTGAAATTTATAATATGCTGACGGCAGGCTGGCTTATAGCCAAAGCCGCTGAAGCAAGAAAAGAAAGCTTCGGGGCGCACTATATTGAGGGAGAGGTTTGATTTTATGAATGAGGTTCTTTTAAGAGAACAAATAAAGACTTTTTTAAATGAAGATTTGGGAACGGGCGACCTTTCCGCAGAGCTTGTTTTTGACAAGGACACAGTGGGCAAAGGCAGCTTTAAAGCCAAAACAGACGGTGTTTTCTGCGGAGGAGTTTTAATAGAAACAGTTTACTCTGTTTTCGGCGACAATGATGTTAAGGTTAAGCTTAATTTTAAAGAGGGAGACAGGGTCAAAGCCGGTGATATTTTGGCTCATGTGGAAGGCAGGGTAAGAACCCTTTTAAGCTGCGAAAGAATTATTTTAAATCTTATGCAGAGAATGAGCGGAATAGCAACCATTACAAGAAAGCTCACTGACAGGCTTGATGACCCGACAATTAAGCTTGTTGACACAAGAAAAACCCTTCCCGGGCTTAGAATGCTGGATAAATATGCCGTAAAATGCGGCGGAGGCTTTAACCACAGAATGGGGCTTTATGACGGAGTTATGCTTAAGGATAACCACATAGCCTTCGCCGGAGGCATTGAAAAGGCAGTTAAGGCTGTTAGGGATCAGTTAGGTCATACCGTTAAAATAGAGGTTGAAACGGAAACCGCCGAACAGGTTAAACAGGCGGTTAAAGCCGGAGCGGATATCATTATGTTTGATAACCGTACACCTGAGGAAATTAAGGAGCTTGTGAAGCTTGTTCCCAAAGGGATTATAACAGAAGCGTCGGGAGGAATTACCCCCGATTCTATTTCCGGCTTTAAGGGCTGCGGAGTGGACGTAATTTCAACAGGCTATATGACCCATACCGTTACGCCTATGGATATAAGCTTTAACACCGACTGCGGAGTTAAAGGATAAAAAAACAAACTTTCGACAAATTTGAAGAGGGGCTGAAACCCCTCTTTTTTAATGTGAAGAACTAACTAATCAGCTGTTCTATATATTTTATTAAAAAATATTGCCGTTTTTAAGTTTTTTTATTGCAATTTCACCCGGTATAATT
>JAJBVU010000316.1 GCA_020859645.1 Eubacterium sp.
CTAAAAAATTGTCTATATTAATTACATAAAGGCGAGGTACGTATTACGAAATACTTACGTTCATATTACAGCTGATAATGAACTTGAAGGTGTAAAAAAGTATATACAAAAAACTGATGAAAAAATATTTAAAATTGATAATGTGCCGACTTTGCCGAATAGCATTGAAAAAATTGCAGATAAAAGACCATCGGAATGCAGAATTATTTTTATTTCAAGAATTCTTCCGAAGAAGACTGTAAAATTTGCATTAGAAATTATTTCTAATATTAAATCAAATATAATCTTTGACATATATGGCCCAATAGAAGATGAGGAATATTGGAGCGTATGTAAAGAGCTAATTGAAAAAATGCCTGAAAATATAGATGCTCGTTATTGTGGATTGTTAGAACATGAAGAGGTTATGAATACATTTAGAAAGTATCATCTTTTCTTCTTCCCAACCTTTAGCGAGAATTATGGGCATGTGATTGTTGAGTCTTTACTTTCTGGCTGCCCTGTTTTAACTAGTGATCAGGTGCCATGGACGGATATGCAATCCTATGGATGTGGTTTCTCGTTTCCACTTGATGCGAGAAAGGATTTTATAAATGCAGTCGATGTTGTGTCTGGATGGACTCAATCAGAATTTAATGAAGCTGTGTCAAAGTGTTCGGAATACACAAATGACAAAATCGATTTTGTCAAATTGAAGGAAAAATACTGTAATATGTTTAATACAGCAACTGGATCAAATGCAACGTTGGGAGCAAAATAGTGAATGATAACAAACAGGCTATCACTAAAAGAGAGAGTGAAAATTTTGATATTATCAGGGTAATCGCAATTCTCAGTGTAATCGCAGCGCATACAAATGAATATGTTGAAACGCCGGTGCTAAGAGAGGTCATAACTTTTTTCTGGAGTTCATTTGGCACGGTTGGGGTTCCTGCCTTTTTGATTCTAGGTGGTTTTTTCTATCATAGAGAACAAGGCGATACGCGGCGATTTTGGACAAATAAAGCAAAAAATGTGATTTTTCCGTGGATTCTATGCTCGACACTAATGTTTTTTCTATATGGAATAGTTAAAGGTAATTCCATGACATTTGCAGAGTACATGAAATATATTTTAGGGTGTGGAACATGGTTTTATTATATGACAATATATGTTGTTTGCTTGGTGCTCTTTCGTTTCTTTTGGAAAAATACTAAGGCTTTAGTCTGCATAATTATTGTTACGTCGGTATCGTTACTGTTATGTACTTTTGGTATTTATTTAGAAATTGGGTATATGAATGTGTATCTAAACCCACTTAACTGGATTGGTTATTTTGCTCTTGGAATTCTGATAAGAAAATACCGACTTGATAGAAAAGTTGTTCGCCAAAGATTTGCTTTGCCTTCTTGCGTAGTTATGATGTGCTTATCCTATATTTTCATGATGATTACGAAAAAAAATTCATATTTCAATTTTTTTTCAGGAATATGGGAAGTAAGTGTGTTCGTAATTTTACTTTTTGTTGCAGACATTATTCAACCGAAATTTATTCGAGATTTTATTATATGGATAGGGAAAATTACATTTAGCATATATCTGCTTCACATGCCTATAGTTCAGCCATTTTGTAAGTTACTTCCGAATAATTTATTTGGAGATATTTTCAAACCGGTTGCTGGGTTTATCGTTGTAGTATTTATTGCTTTTGTTGGACTTAAGATTTGTGAAAGAATCTCTATTGGAAAGTATATAAAACGGATGGTAGGAATCCGTGATAGGTAAAATATATTAGGAAGGAAAACAATATGGAGAAATTTAATGATAGTAATATAAGAGAAGTTCAATTTTGCGCTCTAGATATTATGACGAACTTTGCAAATTTTTGCAACACTCATAATCTTCGATACTTCTTGGACTATGGTACACTGTTAGGAGCAGTGCGACACAAGGGATTTATTCCTTGGGATGACGACATAGATATTTCAATGCCTAGGAAGGATTATCAACGATTAATTGAACTTAAAGACCAATTGCCTTTTCCGTATCAGTTGCGGAGTTGGAGAACTGATGATTCTGTAAATTTCCTGTTTTTGAAGGTTGAAAATATAAATACAACGAAGATAGAATCCGATAACGACTCAAAGTACATAGGTGGTATTTCTATTGATATTTTTCCGAAAGATGGTCTTCCTTCAGATGCGAAAGTACAGGATAAGCATATCAGAAAATTTTATTTTTATAAAACACTGAGAGATTATGAAAAAATTAGTTCTATTCACACTCTTAAGCAAGGAGCATATAAGCTTTTATCATTTTTCATTAAGAAACTGCAGGGCATAGAATCGTACGAAGTTAAATTAGAGAATCTTTGTAATGAGTACGATTATGACTCTTGTGATACTTCTCGTAATTTTTACGGAACATATGGAAAAAGAGAAACCTACAAAAAAACTTGCTTTGGCGAAGGATGTGCACTTATCTTTGAGGGTAAGGAGTTTATTGCGCCTTGCTGTTGGGATAATTATTTAAACCAAATTTATGGTGATTATATGAAGTTGCCACCTGAAGAAAAGAGATGTACAACTCATAATATATCGAGCTTTTCGTTAACCGATAGTTATATAAAATAA
>JAJBVU010000013.1:0-1438 GCA_020859645.1 Eubacterium sp.
GATATAATGAATCATAAATTAAATGCTCCTCTTCGTTCTGTTCATTTAGAATTTTTAGCTGAGCTTTCAATCTATTGGATTCAAAATTTATACGAGGTGCTTTGTTAATCTTTTCAATAACTTGCGCTATATCTTTGACCAATGCAATTTGTGATTGAATTGATTTTAATACAGCTTCTTCTAAAAGTTCGATACTGATTGAGCGGGCAGTACAATCTCCTTTTGATAAAGAAGGAGTTCTACACGCATAATAGACATATTTGTCGCGCGCTTTCCTTGACATAGATCGCCCGCAAGTAGCACAGTGTACTTTTCCAGAAAACAAATATACTGTCTTTTTGCCAGGTGCAGAGCGTTGATCGCGCAACAATTTCGCCTGAACGTCATAGAACATATCTTTTGAGATAATTGGCTCATGCGTACCTTCCACAACATCCCATTCTTCTTCCGGTTTTTTTGTCTGAGTTTTAACCAAATAACTGACTGTTTCATATCTCCCTTGTACCATATCGCCTATGTACATGCGTTCAGTTAAAATACGCCTTATCGTGGGCTGGCTCCATAACAACTTTTTATGCTTCGCATGTGGATTTTTGTAATTTTGGCCTTTAAGTTGTTTATATGCCATAGGGCAAGGGATACCCCGTTCATTCAGTTCAGCCGCAATTCCAGTCATACTCATGCTTCCATTCACGGAGTCCTGATCTTTGCCATACAAAAACCAGGTAAAAATATCTTGGATAATTGCTGCTGCTTCTTCATCGACTACTAAATAATTTTTATTTACTTTGTTATAGCCAAAGATAGCAAATGACCCCATATGCAGACCATGCTTCCGTTTATAGTCAAACGTTTCCCGCACATGAGCCGACGTAACGCCCGCGTGCATTTCATTCGACAATCCATACATTGGCAATTCCATATTATACCTGTGGTTCTCAAATAAGGAATCATACACTGGATTGGATTTTGATATAAATCGGATGCCTTTTTTGGGAAGTTCTACTGTTAGCCAGGTTTGTTGATCACCAAGATTTCGCCAACCACGAGAGAGAGATTTAACGACAACACAATTAATTCTGCCCATCTCAATGTCATTTTGTAGTTCTTGAAACCCAGGTCTGTTTAGATTTGTTCCAGAATAGCCGTCATCTTCGTAATATTTTACAACATAATTCTGGCCTTCAAAGTAAGATTGAACATAATCTGTTAATATGCCTCTTTGGTTTTCAATGCTTTCGCTTTCATCTTCTCGTTCATCCTCTTTAGACAGTCTGCAATAACCTGCAATAATCCATTTTTCCTCTATCTCTTTTTTAACTGTATTTTTTCGGATGCGAGCCATTATTCCTCCTTCCCTCCATAATCACCACTTAATTATAATATTTTAAGAATAGCAAAGTCAAATAGTTGAATTATGAAGGCTCAATTTGGATCA
>JAJBVU010000013.1:1448-2612 GCA_020859645.1 Eubacterium sp.
ATACAAAAGAGTTTCTATAGATTCGCCACTGTTATTAAATTCGAGCTGTACTTCGACATCTCCACATTTGAAATGAACGGGGTTTTTGATGTCCTTTATAAATTGATTAACCCGCCTATCAATAGGATGGGCCGGATCTATTTTCACTGCTGATATATCTACTAATTCAGGATTATTCACAGCCTTCACCTCCTCATCATTTTTAATATTTTATGATATAGCCCAATGATTCATGCTTGATAGGCTGTGCTGTTGCGGATTATTTCGGTCTCATCCGCGGAGAGATGTACGGTACTGGGGAAAACAAAGTGCAACCGTTGCACTTTGTTGCAACGATTGCACCCCCACTTTATGACTGATGCACAAGGTCAGTCATAGCCAGTATTTTTCACTGGCGCTGTAAAGCGAAACAGCAACTCTCATGATTTCGGGTCATGGCGGCCAGCAACTGTTACTTGCTGGATTTTGCGCAAGCGCGCCGCTCTCCGCTGTTGTACCATACACTACCATGATGCAAAGATCGCATGTTTTTCAAGGTGCTTGATAATTATTTATCAACTTCTTCTCTGACGATCTGTAAAGGTTCTCCATGCTGTTTTCTATGCTGGAGCCGCTTCTTTACAGTATAAGGCCATCCAGGTGCGTTAGATCCGTTGCTTCAGATAATGGTTCTTGTAAATAATAATAGCGAAACTGTAACAGAGACTGACACAAAAGAATTGTCTTAAATACAAAAAAACAACCGCTTTTCGCGGTTGTTTTTGTCCTCAATAAGTGCTTATAGCATTTTATCATTGTTATTTAGTTATGTTATCGCGAGTCTTTATGAATTATTTTGTAACTAATTATATAAAGAATGGTGAAAGCAATGGGACGGGAAATTTCCAAAAATGAATTAAAACAATTATTGTCAAAGAACTTGCGATATGTGCGTGAATACTTTGGATATACGCAAGAGGAATTTGCGGAACGTTGCTGCATTGAAAGCAATTATTATATCTCTATTGAAAATGGTTATAAGTTGCCCAGTAGCCAAAAGCTTGCGAATATAGTTACGAACCTATCATTGCCCTATGATATTCTTTTTTTGGGTTTGGATGATCTTCGAAAACAGTCCTTTGCTACAATGATGGTAAATTATTTCGCTGATACATAAGATGAAAT
>JAJBVU010000008.1 GCA_020859645.1 Eubacterium sp.
TTCGACCAAAGCCTACGTCTTTGGTCGATGGCGGCTTCGCCGCCTATACTGTATCATTCAATAAACTAATTAATATGCAATTGTGTTTATCGCTGTCTGATAGCCGCTGTTATCAGTAGCTATGGTTAAACCGCTGGCAGTTATAACATCTTCCGGTGTAAAGGAGACAATTTCCATATTAGGCTTTGTATATTCTTTTTTCATTTTTAATTACCTCCTTAATTACTCAAAATAAATTCCGAGATCATTTATGCTGTTGCCTGTTGATAAATCAATTACATATGCTACAACATAAGAAGCTCCGCTTACAAGTGAGGAAGCAGCAACATCGCCTGAATCAAACGCAACGCCTTCATAAACAGTTACGTCAGCAGCTTTAGCAGCTTCGCCTTCTGCTGTTGCGATATAGTAAGATTCTGAAGCTTTCTGCTGAGCATCTGTGATGCCGAATACAGCTATGGGCTTAACACCGATAGATGCAATCTGTAACTGTGTTCCGCCGCTTTGTGCTGCAACGATTGTATATGTTCCTGCATTGAGATAAAGAGTATCTTTAACTGTACCGGTATCTGTATTCATTGCACCGGTTGTATAAATTTCATTGCCGGAAGCATCATTCAATGTGAGCGTAGCAGTTTTGCTTGAATCAGTAGAGCCGGATTTGCTTGCAAAGGTTACAGCCTTGGGAGCATCAAGTGTGAATACTAATGAGCCTACAAGCTTGGTGCTTGATAATACATCAAGATCTCCGTTTGAATTGTAGTACTTGAAGTAAGGCATGCTGTATGAGTCATAAGTATCATTATCAAGTGCTGTTAATGATTTTTCAGTAAATGTAACAGTTGTTGCAGTAAATGCATTAGCTGTTGAAGCTGCTGAAAGAGTTACTGTTGCATCATTATAGTTGTCAGTTGAAATTGTTAATGTCTGACCTGCTGCGAAAGGTACAGTTTCGTCTGTAACGGTCTGTGAAATTGACCAGCTGCCGTCGCTTCCTATTTCCGCTGTTGCTGTAGGAGCAGATTCATTGTTGATACCGCTTACAGTTATAATTGTTCCTTCGGGAAGACCTGAAGTATATCCGCTTACAGTATATTTTACTGCATCATCTGAAACTTCATCGGATGCATATATGTATAAGCAGCAACCTTCTTGAGAAGAACTGCTGTCTCTCTTAAGAACATAAGAGCCGCTTTCAATATCACTGAAGGTTACGCTTGTAAGTGTTGAATCAGATGAAGACATAGCATTAGAAGCTGATGAAGAAGCAACTACATCTCCGTTTGAATCAGTAAGCTGAACACCTACGCTGCCGGATTTTGTGCTTCTTAAGCAGTAGTATGCTGTGATTGTACCTGTTCCGTTAAATGTAAAATCAACTTCAAAATTACCGTTGTTAAGCTTTGCGGCATTTGAGATTGATGTTGTTCCGCTTAATGTGGTTACATCAAATGAACCGCTCAGAGTACCCTTTGTAGAGAAGGACTGAGCTGTTATAATGTCAGAATTATAACTTACAACACTTGAACCGCTATAATAGAGTTCGGTTTCTGTAGTTGTAGTATCTGCAGCTAAAACTGTGCTGATATTGGCAACAGCCATGCATGAGCAAAGCATAGTTAAAGCTAAAATCGTACTTAAAAATCTTTTCATAGATTTCATTTTAAAATTTTCCTCCTTGTCATAAAAACATGATTTGACCGAAAAGTAAGGTTTTAATGTAAATTTGTCACAGAATTAATCATAAGACAGTTCCATAAAGACCTGATCCTTTTCATACTGGTCGATACAAAGATATCTTTTTGTAATTTCAAAAGACGAGTGGTTGTAAATCTTCATTATAAGTATAGGAGAACAGCCCCGCTCATAAATACGGTAGCCAACGGTTTTTCTTAAAGAATGGGCGCTGATGTTGCCCTTAAGCCCCAAAGCCTTGACAGCGGCTTTCACAATTCTGTAAGCCTGTGTTCTATGTAAGGGCTTTTCCGGGTTTCTTCCCTTAAATATGTAGCCTGTTTTATCTTCGGTTTCATTTGCATAAAGCAAAATCGCCTCGGCAAGCTCAGAATTTACGGAAATTTCGTTAATCTTCCCCGTTTTCTTCTCTTTTATGTACAGCTTTTCAACAACCGAACCGTCCTTTGACAGCACATCACTCCATTTCATAGACAGAATATCGCTTATTCTCAAGGCAGTAAAAAGTCCTATTGCAATCAGCAGATAGTTTCTGTAGTTTTCGTTGTCTAAATCATAGTTTAAAAGTCTCGCTGCGTCTTTCTTGTCCTTAATAGGTTCTGTCTTAACCATAATATCATTTTCCTCCTTTGCGCATAGAACTCAATATATTATTGTGTTGCATAAAGAAAGCAATATGTAAAATTGGTGATATTATGATTATACCTATTAAAAACAACAGTTTCAACAACTATATATAATGTATTATACAATAGGCAATGATAATTGTCAAGCTAATTTTCTACCGCATTTCAGCCAAAACTAAAAGCCCACATGCAACACAATAATATATTAAGTTGTTTAATTAAGCCTGTCAACCTTTAAATTATTTCAGGGTTTTTTATTGCAAAAAATTTTGTTCAGAAAATGATTATAA
>JAJBVU010000184.1 GCA_020859645.1 Eubacterium sp.
GTATATATACAAGGCAGGTCATAATAAAATCTATTACAATACTTATCAAAAACACCAAAGAATAAGTTATAATATATTCTTCGATTTTGAAATTTTTAAAATTATATACAAAATATATTATCAGTGCTGTAGTATCAATAATATGAAAACCGAAAAAGCAGTAAATAACAGGCAACGCCAAAGTCAAATATTCTGCTGTTTCTAAGAATGTACAGCCGAAAAACCAATAAATCAAATGTAAAAGCAAAGCCAACAAAAAAGCAGTAACAGGTATTACATTCATAAAAACAATAATTTTGAAAACAGCCTCGTTTATTTTGCTCATTTGTTTACTCCCCTTTTTTTCAATTCGCAAGAAGTCCTCTTTCTTCTTTAACTGTCAGTATCCTCAAAACCTTTTCGTCAAGCTCTTCCTCGCTTAAAGTTCCGTCGGAAACAGCCTGTTTTACGGAATTGACAGACGCTTCAAAATCCAACGGCATTAAAACCATATCAGCCCCGGCGGAAAGGGACATAAGTGAAGCCTCGGTGGGGTCTGCAAAGCCCGTTATAGCCCCCATATTCTGAGCATCGGTTATTATAATATTTTCAAAATTCAGCTCGTCTCTCAAAAGCGAAATAACCTTTTCCGACAGCGAACAGGGAATTTCGTCCAGGCTTTCGGCAGTCATATGAGACACCATAACAAAGTCCGTTCCGGCGGAAATTGCCGCCTTAAAGGGAACAAACTCCTCAGAGCGAAATTCCTCCAAGGTTCGGTTGGTTACGCTTTTGCCTTCGTGTGAATTGTCCGTTGTGCTTCCGTGCCCGGGAAAATGCTTTGCACAAGCCCCTATATTTTCAGAGTGCAGGCCCTTTATAACCGCCGCCGCCATAGAAGCGCACACCGAGGGATCGGAGGAAAAGGCTCTTGAGCCTATTTCGGTATTATTGAGGTTTGTCAAAACATCTGCAACAGGAGCAAAATCCATATTAAAACCCAGTGCCTTTAGGTCGGAGCCTATAATCTGCCCTGCCTCATATGCCCGGTTGGGGTTTTCCGTTGCTCCGATTTCAGCCATAGGCGGTATTTCCGCAGCCGCAAGCCCTTCAAGCTCCGAAAGGCGTGAAACCGTTCCCCCTTCTTCGTCAATGCCCAAAAACAGAGGGATTTTCGACCCTTCGGCAGCTTCGCCGAGAAGTGCCTTTGTCTGTTCAACGCTTTCCAAATTCTTCGAAAAGAATATAACGCCGCCAACAGGGCAGTCTGCAAGAGCCGTTTTAAGCTTATCGGCTGTTGTTACGGCTTCCTCCCCTGTTAAGGCTTCGGGAGTTACGAAAAAAAGCTGATATATTTTTTCATCTGTGCTCATTTCCGAAAGAGCCTTTTCAGCCGCCGAAAGAACAGGCTCTTCCTCAACAGCTTCTTCCTGAACCTCTTCTTCGTCGGCTTCCGCCTTTTCATAGACTGTCTCCTTTTGAGAAGCTCCGCAGCCCGAAAAAAGGCTCAAAACAACCCCAAGGCAAAAAAGTTTAAACAATCTCAGCTTCATTTAAGCTTCTCCTTCTTTTCCTCCCAGTTAATATAGTCTAAAATAGCTTCCTCCACAGACAGCTTAGGCTCCCAGTGAATGGCTCTTTTGGCAAGATTTATGTTTGCATATGAGCCGCCTATGTCGCCGGGACGGCGAGGTCCGTAGTTTATGTGGATTTTCTCCCCTGTTACATTTTCAAAGGCATAAATAAATTCACGAACAGTAACGTCAACCCCCGAACCTATGTTAAGGGCAATAAAATTAAGGTCTGTGTGGCTGTTTTTCTGTGTAAAGGCATAGTCAAAGTTTTCGATAGCCTTAAGGTTTGCCTGAGCCACGTCGTAAATGTGGATATAGTCTCTTATACAGGTGCTGTCTCGGGTCAGCCAGTCATTGCCCGAAATGGTAAAGCTTGTTTCCTGCCCCTGCATTATTCTGAAAAGGGTTGTAAGAAGATTAGCCGAATATCTGCCTTTAGGGCCTGTTCTGCCCTTGGGGTCTGCCCCTATGGGGTTAAAATATCTCAAAGAAATACATTTAAAATCGTATGCATTGCAGAAGTCTCTTAAAATCATTTCGGTAATATATTTTGAACGTGTGAAGGGGCTTCTGGGCTTAATGGGTGAAAGCTCGGTCGCCATATATCCCGGCAGATCGTCATACATACCGGCGGTAGATGCGAAAATAAGCTTTTTACAGCCCAGCTCCGAAAGATTGTTGAAAAGCTCCATAGACTTAACCACGTTCAGAGAATAATATTCGTAGGGGTGTTCGATTGACAGAGCAACCGAAGATTTTTCCGCACAGTGGATTGTTATTTCAATGTCGGGGTTTTCGTCAAAAATTTTCGTCAGAAGCTTTTTGTTGGCTATATCGCCCAAATAAAACTTGCAGCCCTTAATGTCTTTTTCCGCTTCAAAAACCTCCGAGTCCAAAACTGCCATTTCTATGCCTACATCTGACAGAGCGTAACAAATCATAGAGCCTATAAAGCCCGACCCTCCCGTAATTAAAACTTTCATATCTCTCATCCTTTCAAAAAATATTCCGAAAAAACAAAATTCCAAAATTTAAGCAAAGTTAAATTCATTATACAC
>JAJBVU010000097.1 GCA_020859645.1 Eubacterium sp.
GTTTTTATGCGTGTAATTTCCGGCAGCAAAAGAGGCGCTGCCCTAAAAGCCCCTGAAGGGCTTTCCACAAGACCCACAACCGACAGAATAAAGGAGTCTCTCTTTAACATACTTGCCCCTGACCTTAAGGACTGTGTTTTTTTAGACCTGTTTTCCGGCAGCGGCGGCATGGGAATAGAAGCTCTTTCAAGAGGGGGCAGTCTTTCCGTTTTTGTAGATAAAGACAAAAAGGCTCTTTCCTGTATAAAACAGAATATTTCCAAAACGGGCTTTGAAGATAAATCTCTTGTTTTGGCTTCTGATTATAAGCAGGCTCTTAGGACACTGGCGGCAAAGGGCATTAAAGCAGATATAATTTTCGCAGACCCCCCATATTATTCCGATTTTATTGAAAATATACTTGACGAAATTGAAATTTCGGGTATACTAAATAATGAGGGTTTAATTGTCATTGAACAGGCAAAGGACGAACCCGAGGTTAAATCAGCCGGTTTTTTCCTTTACAGAATTAAGGATTACGGAAAAACAACAAAAATGAGCTTTTTCAAAAAAGCCGGTCTGAAAACGGAGGAAGAAAAGGAATGTTAAAGGCAGTTTATCCGGGCAGCTTTGACCCGGTGACCAACGGACACATCGACATTATGGAGCGGTGTTCCGGTTTTGTGGAAGAACTGATTGTGGCTGTACTTGACAACCCTGCTAAAAACTCGCTTTTTACGGTAGAGGAAAGGGTTGAACAGCTCAAAGAGGTAACAAAGCATATGCCCAATGTTAAGGTTAAGTCTTTTTACGGCTTGCTTGTGGATTTTTGTAAGCAGGTTGACGCAAAGCTGGTTATCAGAGGCTTAAGGGCGGTTACCGACTTTGAATATGAATTTAAAATGGCTCTTGGCAATAAAAAGCTTGACGATAATATAGAAACCATATTTATATCTTCAAGTACCAAATATATGTTTATAAGCTCAAGCAGTATTAAGGAAATTGCAATGTTCGGCGGCTCCGTAGACGATATGGTTCCCCCATATATTAAGGATCAGCTGACAGAAAAATTTAATTCACGGGAGGAAATTTAAACATGGATTCTATTATCGATCTTATTGATGAAATTCAAGACTTGTTGGATTCCTGCAAGAAGCAGGCTTTTTCCGCCAACAAAATTATTGTGGATAAAGAGGAAATTACTGAGCTTTTACAGGATATAAGGCTTAACATACCTTCTGAAATAGCTCAGGCTAAGCGTATTTCAGAAAAGTGTGAAAAAATCGTTCAGGAGGCTCACAACAAAGCCAACCAGATTATTAAACAGGCTGAGGACCAGGCTGAAAAGCTTGTAATGGAGCATGAAATTACAAGACAGGCTAAGGCTGAAGCCGATGTTATTGTTGAGGATGCAAGACAGGACGCTATCGAAATGAGAAGAAATGCCATTTCTTATGCAGACGGTCTTTTAAGCGATGTTGAAAACGCCCTTTCCAAGAGTATGTCTAAGGTTGAGGACGAGTCAAGAGCGGCTCTCGACACAATTAAAGAGGTTACCGACAGCCTTTCAGACTTTATGGACGATGAGCTTAATATAATCGTAGGAAACAGAGACCAGCTCAGAGGGGATGTTTAATTAACCCTGATTTTTACATACGGAAAACAAAATTAGGAGGGGCTGTTTTTACCCCTCTTTTTAACTATTGATGAAGGTTTTCACAGAAGCGGTTATTAAAAGACAGCAGGCAAAGCTTAAGACAGCGCTTAAAAGCTTTCCCTTTATGTAATTTCCCACAGGGAGATTTACGCTTGAGAGAAAGCTTATTGACTGGGCGTGAACACAAAACCCTCCGAAGGAAATCAAAAGGCTTAAAAAGGGGAGCCTTAAAGGCTCGCTCCACTGTGAAATAAGGGCGCACCCTTTCGTCATTTCCACCAAAGCCAAAATAAAGCTTTCGGAAAGACGGCTGTCTATGCCCAAAAGGCTTAATGGGTTCAATATCGCTTTAAGTATGCCGGTCAGAGAAATAAGCTCGGTTATTACGGAGAAAAATACTATAAAGCCCCCTACGTTAATCATTGAAAGAGATGATTTTTCAATAGCCGATGATAAAGCCTTTCCGAAGGACAGGGAAGAATTAGGCTTGGTTTTAAAGCCTTCCCTGAATTTGGGTGCAAAGGGCTTTAAGACCAAAGCTATTGTTAGGGGAGCAAAATAGTGGGACATTAGCAGAATTAACCCGGATTTTTGACTTTTCAGCATAACCGACCCCACTGTTCCCAAAATGAACAGAGGACCGGAGTTATTGCAGAAAAGGCTTAGGTGCAGAGCCTCTTCTTTTGAAATTTGTTTTGTTTCGTAAAGTCCGGCTATGGTTGCTGCGCCTATGGGGTAGCCCGAGGTTATTCCGCTTAAAAAGGCAAAAAAGCCTTGGGGAGATATGCCGAAAAGCTTTTTTGACACAGGAGCGAGAAAACGGCTCAGTGTGTTTATAAGGTTTAAATATATAAGCAGAGACGTGCCTGCCGCAAAGGGAAACAAGGAGGGCAGGGCGGCATTATACCAAAGCTTAAGACCCTGTTTTGCGGCTTTTACGGCATTTGAAGGAAAAATTATAAGCATTATAT
>JAJBVU010000304.1 GCA_020859645.1 Eubacterium sp.
TCCCTTTTGTGTTTTTATAATATCACACTTTCCCCAAACTGTCAATAAATTATTTGGTTTTTCATATCAAACCCGGTAAATAAGGCTTTTGTACCTTCTCCCACAGCATAAACCCCGACCATAGCTCCGGTGAAGCGTTTGCCAAGCTCAACACCTTCATCGCTTAAATAAGAACTGTCCTCTATAATATACGCTTCTTTTTCGTTCAAATAAAGGCTTCTTTTTAATCCTCTTGTAACAACCTTAAAATCAAAGTCCTCGCCGGTCACTTCTTCTTTAAAGCTTAATATCTTTTTATCCGCTATCTGCTCCCAAACCTCGGCATACTTTTTGCCCTCTCTTAAGGCAATTCCGAAGGTGAAAAAGCTGTTTTCGTCATAATAACAGCTTAAGCCTGCGCTTCCGCCTTCCGAATGTGAAATTTTTGCAGATGTTTCAGCATCGAAATCAAAGCTTTCCTGACGTCTTAATAAAACGCTTTCGCAGAGAGCGGAGTCAAGCCCTTCCTTTCCTCCCTTAACAGTGAGCTTTCCGTCCGAAACAGACACAAGGCCGGAGTTTCGTCCTCTCAATGTATACCATAAGGGTGAAATTTCGTCCTTGCCGAAGGAGCATTCCTCTGCTTTAAACTTATGCTCGGACAAGGGCATTTTAGCCAAAGCCGAAGCCCCTTTGCCGTTGTTGATATAACACCAGCCGTCCTTAGTCCAAACAAGCTCGTCAAGACAGGTTTCTCTGCCCAAAACGGTGTATTTTCCGTCTAAAAGCCTTCCGCAGAGATAGACTATGTACCATCTGCCGTCGGGGGTCATTACGGGCTTACCGTGGCCGCAGCGTCTTATGGCAGGGTTGTAAAGCTCCTTATATGTCATTATGGGGTTGTAGGGACAGGGCTCATACAAGCCGAAAAGCTCCCTGCTCCTTGAAAGGCTTATCATATGGTGCTCCCCTGTTCCTCCCTCAGCCTGAAAGAGGTAGTAATATCCGTCTTTCTTCAATATATGAGGACCTTCAGAGGCTCTTTTGTTGTCGCCGTAATATAAAAGGCTTGTTTCTGAAATCTGCTTTTTTCCGTCCTTCGAAAGCTCGAAAATGCTTGCGCCTCTGTTTAAAACCATATAGCGTCTGCCGTCGTCGTCATTAAAAATAGAGGGGTCTATTCCGTCAACGTTTATGAAAACAGGCTCGTCATAGGGTCCCTCCGGCTTTTCGGAGCTTGTGACCATCTGCTTTCTGACGATTTTTTCTCCGTCATTGTTTCGGTAGGTGGCGCAGATGTAAAATCTGCCTTCATAGTAGGAAATATCCGGCGCCCAATAGCCTCTTCCTCCGGAAAGACCTTTAAGCTCCGCCCACCGGGGGTTGGTTATGGCGTGACCTATAATTTCCCAGTTTACAAGATCCCTTGAATGGGAAATGGGAATACAGGGAAAATAAATAAAGCTTGAATTTACCATATAATAGTCATCACCTACCCTGACAACAGAAGGGTCGGGGAAGAAGCCCCGTCTTATGGGGTTTTTATAGCTTTCATTCAGGGAAAAACCGCAGTATTCCTCAAAATATTTAACAATATCGTCTTTCCCGAGCTCCGCTGCATATTCATAGGCGGTTTCGCCGAAAGCATCGCACACAAGGGGTGAATGACCCACTCTTTCAACATAATATTTAACCGTGTCAAGATCTCCCGACTCAACGGCATAAAAAAGAACGGAGCGTTTTTTATCGTCCAAAACATTATATTTTGAAAGTGTATGTTCAACCATAAACTTATTTACCTCCAAGCTGCCGCCCTTTGCGGCGTAAAAAGAAGCCAAAAGCCCGTTATGGGGGGTGTTTACCGACTGAGGGTTTTCAGTGACGGCTTCTTTAATTCCGGCAATATCTTTATTTAATACGGCGTCTGTAAGCTTCATATAATATCCTCACTTTAATTTTATAACCTGAGTAGTGGTTCTTACAACAGTAACGGCGTTTATGTTTCTTATTTTCGTCATAACTCTTACTTCAAAGTCCTCCGACGGTGCGGCTGTTCGTTCTGTCCTTTCGGGGACTTCCGGTTCTCCGTCTACAACGCTTTTCAAAAAGCGGAAATGTCTGAGACAATCGGGGCAGGTGAGCATATGGCGGATAAGAGCGTCTGTTTCTCTGTCGGAGGCTATTCCCTCCAGCTCCTTAAGCATTATAATTTCAGCTTCAAAACATTCCATAGCTTTCACCTTCTTTCATAAGACTGTCCTTTAAGAGCCTTCGCCCTCTGAAAATTCTGTTTTTAACCTTCGACAGAGTTTCCCCTGTTCTTTCCGCAATTTCGTTATAGCTTAAGCCGTCTCTGTGATAAAGTATCAGCGGCTCTTTATAAATTTCAGGCAGATTTTCAATAAGCCTGAAAAGCTCCCTGTTTCTTTCCGCCTTTATATAATCGTCCTCCGGTGAGCCCTCACCGGCTATTCCGTATTCCACATTGTCTATGGGTACTGTTTCCTGACGCTTTTTCCGTCTTAAGTCAATAATATGGTTTGCGGTAATTCTTATAACCCACGTAGCAAACTTGAACTCCGGGTTATATTTATCCAAATTTTTATATATCTTTATAAA
>JAJBVU010000128.1 GCA_020859645.1 Eubacterium sp.
GCGCAAGGAAACTCCTTTGTTACCCGATTGACTTTTGGTTAGGAATGGTTTAAAATGTTTGTGCAGTACATATTTCCGCAAAACAAGGAGAACGAATAATGAACAAATATAAAATAACAGTGACTTCGGCTTTCGGGCTTGAAACCTGTGTTAAAAGAGAATTGAATGACTTGGGATATAAAAACCTTAAGGTTACTGACGGAGCGGCGGAGCTTGAAGGAGACGAAAGGGATATTGCCCGCTTAAATCTTTGGGTTCGCTGCGGCAGCAGAGTCCTTATAAAGCTAAGTGAATTTGAAGCTAAGGATTTTGAATCTCTTTTTCAAGGTGTATACAGCATAGACTGGCAGAATATTATACCCTTTGAGGGCAGATTTTTAATAAACGGCAGATCAGCCCGTTCTGTGCTGTCAAGTGTGCCTGCCTGTCAGTCCGTTACGGAAAAAGCCGTCATAAAAAAGCTTCAGACAAAATTTAAGGCGGAGCGTTTCCCAAAATCAAAGGAACGCTACATCATAATGGTGTCTCTCAACAAAGACATTGCCCAAATTACCTTAGACACCTCCGGTGACCCTCTCTACAGAAGAGGCTACCGCCGGGCAATCGGCGCAGCTCCATTGAAAGAAACTATGGCGGCAGGGCTTGTTTCTCTAAGCTGCTGGAATCCTTCAAGACCTCTGCTTGACCCCTGCTGCGGTTCGGGTACAATTCCCATTGAAGCGGCGCTTATAGCCAAAAACATTGCTCCGGGGCTGAACCGAAGCTTTGATTTTGAAAGCTGGTCATTTTTTGACAGTTCAGCTTTGGGGGAAGAGCGTCAAAAAGCCAAAGCGGCGATAAAAAAAGACTTTAACCCCAACATTAATGGCAGCGACATAGACCGAGATGTTCTTAAATTAGCAAAAGAAAATGCCGAAAGAGCCGGAGTGGCTGACTGTATAAGCTTTAATATGCGCCCGGCTAACACATTAAGCCTTGATGAAAATTACGGCGTGTGCATAACTAATCCTCCCTACGGCGAGAGAATGGGGGATATGGAGGACGTAGAGCAGCTCTACAGAGATTTCGGAACACTTTTTTCAACAAATCCCACCTGGTCGTCATACTTTTTAACCTCTCACGAGGGCTTTGAAAAGCTTTTCGGAAAAAAGGCGGCAAAAAAGAGAAAGCTTTTTAACGGCAACGTAAAAACGGACTTTTATCAATATTTGGGTCAAAGACCCCCTAAGGGTGACAGAAAATGAAGAAAACAATTTTAACAAATACAATTACGGTAACGATTTTGGCGGCTTTCTGCTGTCTGCTTTGGGGCAGCGCTTTCCCCTGCATAAAAATAGGCTACAGTCTTTTTTCAATTGACGGGGCAGACACTGCCACACAAATACTTTTTGCCGGTATGCGCTTTACCTTGGCAGGGGTTCTTACGGTGATTATAGGCAGCTTGGGCGCAAAAAAGCCCCTTGTTCCCAAAAGAGAAGCCTTTCCTTTGGTATTAAAGCTTTGCCTTTTTCAAACAATTCTTCAATACATATTCTTTTATATAGGTCTTGCCCACACCACAGGGGTGAAGGCTTCGATAATAGAAGGTTCTAACGTGTTTTTTGCCATTATTGCGGCGGCTCTTATTTTCGGGCTTGAAAGGCTGACTGTTAAAAAGGCGGTTGGCTGTCTTTTGGGCTTTTCGGGAGTTGTTCTTGTAAATATGACGGGTTCTGAGTTGGGGGCTTTGAATTTGGCAGGAGACGGCTCAATTCTTCTTTCCGCAGTTGCCTATGCGATTTCGTCGTCCCTTATAAAGGTTTATTCCGAAAAGGAAAACCCTGTTACATTAAGCGGCTGGCAGTTCTTTATAGGCGGTGTGGTAATGATTTTCGCAGGCTTGGCTTTCGGCGGCAGAATTACTCTGGTAACAGTAAACGGACTTTTAATGCTTCTTTACCTTGCTTTTGTGTCTGCCTTTGCCTATTCTCTTTGGGGTGTTCTGCTTAAATATAACCCTGTGTCGAAAATTGCGGTTATAGGCTTCACAAACCCTGTTTTCGGCGTTATTCTTTCGGCACTTCTTTTGAATGAAGGCGCACAGGCTTTAAGCTTTAACTCTGCTTTTGCTCTTGTTTTGGTCTGTTTGGGAATAATAGTTGTAAACTTCAAACATAAATAATATGCAATATTAAAAGGGCTTTCGGTTTTGTTATCCGTCAGCCCTTTTGTGATGTTTAAAAATATTAGTTTAAGAAGTCTTTTCTTTCGGGGGTGAATATGTCAAGAACAACTCCGCTGTCGGAGAGAACTCTGCAGCCGTGGAGTATTCCCGAAGGCATAATAAGACTGTCTCCCTTTTTGATTGTTTTTGTTTCATCGCCTACTGTAAATTCAAACTCCCCTTCAAGGCAGTAGGTTGCCTGTGTGTGGGGGTGGGTGTGGGGTGTGCCGACGCCGCCTTTGTCAAAAATAACCTCAACTGCCATAAGGCTGTCGTTATGAGCCATTATTCTGCGGTGGGTTTTTCCGTCGGGCAGATCAATTATCGGGGAATCTTCATTAAATACGAAATAAGACATAAGCTTGTTCTCCTTTTTTCTTTTTATTATAACACGC
>JAJBVU010000078.1 GCA_020859645.1 Eubacterium sp.
TTTAAGCTACTAATATAAAACAAAGTATAAGGGGTTGTTTTTATGGGAAAGTCAAATTATATACACGTAGCTTTAATTCCGGCGTATGAACCGGAGTATTATTTTATCGATATTTTGAAAAACGCAAAAAGCAAGGGGTTTCAGCCTGTTGTTGTAAATGACGGCAGCTCAGAGGATAAGGAAAGCATCTTTAAAGAAGCGGAAAAATATGCAGTTGTTTTACATCACACTAAAAATATGGGCAAGGGAAGAGCCATCAAAACAGGCTTGGAATACATCAGCAAAAGCTTTCCCTCAGACTGCATTGTTGTAACAATGGACGCAGACGGTCAGCACACACCCGAGGACGCCGAAAGGGTCTGCAAAGCTGCCGAAGAAAACCCCGGTTCACTTATTTTGGGCAGCAGAAGGCTTTCGAAAAACGTGCCTTTTAAAAGCCTTTTCGGAAATACAATTACAAGGTTTATTTACAGGCTTTCAACGGGCATTAAAATTTACGACACACAAACAGGGCTCAGAGCCTTTAAGGGCAGTCTCATTTCGGAGCTTTTAAAAATATCCGGCGAAAGGTATGAATATGAAATGAATGTGCTTTTGGAATGTTCAAGAAAGGATATACCTATTAAGGAAGTAGAAATCGAAACAATTTACATAGCCGAAAATCAATCCTCCCATTTTAACGCCGTAAAGGATTCCTACCGCATTTATAAGGAGATTTTCAAGTTTTCAGCTTCCTCCGCCGCAAGCTTTGTTATTGACTATTCCCTTTACAGTCTTTTGTCTCTTTTGGGCTTGGGCTTGATTTTTTCAAACATAGCGGCAAGAATTGTCAGTGCCTGTGCAAACTACACTCTAAACAGAAGGCTTGTTTTTAAAAGCAATGCGGATATAAAAAAATCCGCCCTTCAGTATTTTATACTTGCGGCGTTTATTTTAACGGGAAACACATTGGTTCTGAATTTCTTAACAAGCTGCTTGGGCTTAAACAGATATGCCGCAAAGCTTTTTACCGAAATAATATTTTTCGCCTTAAGCTGGTTTGTTCAGCACAAGCTTATATTTAAAAGAAAAACCGAAAAGGAAAGGAGAAAAGCGGAATGTTTATAAAAAAGCATTGGTGGGCAATTTTTTATACTGCGGCTCTTACTGCCTTTACAATATATATTGCTCTTGATACCTTTGTAATTTCTCACGTATATTCGGTGGTTTCGGAAGAGGAAATTATTTTGGAAGCCGAAGGGACTGAAACGGTTCAAGCCGAAAGCATTAATTCGGAACAGGCTCAAACCGATAAAGGCTCTCACAGGTCGGGAAGAGGAAAGCATAGCCGAACAAGGTCTGATGAAACACCACAGACTCAATCATCCGACACAGACACCTCAGAAAGCACTGAAGAAAAAACTTCATCATCGGGCAGTTCATACAGCGATGAAAACATTCAGATCACAATAACGGAATACAGAGAAAATGACACAACAATTTACGCCGCCGACATTGCTCTTTCCTCACCCGAATATTTAAAAACCGCCCTTGCCCAAAGCTCCTACGGAAAGAATATAACAGAAAAAACCTCTGAAATTTCAGAGGAAGCAAATGCAATTTTGGCAATAAACGGAGACTATTACGGCGCAAGAGAAAAGGGGTACGTTATAAGAAACGGTGTCCTTTACAGAGATACAGCGGCTTCGGATCAGGAGGACTTGGTAATTTACAATGACGGCAGCTTTGAGATTATTTCGGAAAATGAAGTAATAGCCGAAGAGCTTATAAGCGCCGGAGCGGAACAGGTTCTTTCCTTCGGACCTGCTTTAATAAAAAACGGTGAAACAGCCGTCACAGAGGACGAAGAGGTAGGCAAGGCAAAGGCAAGCAACCCCCGAACCGCTATAGGCATTATCGATGACCTTCACTATGTTTTTGTGGTTTCAGACGGACGAACGGAGGAAAGCGCAGGGCTTTCACTGTCTCAGCTTGCGGAATTTATGAAGGGGCTGGGGGTTAAAACAGCCTATAATTTAGACGGCGGCGGATCCTCAACAATGTATTTTAAAGGCAGTGTTATAAACAACCCCACAACCAACGGAAAAACCATTAAGGAAAGGAGCGTCAGCGACATTGTATACATCGGATATTGAAAATAAAACAATCCTCAAAACAATACTTGCATATTTGTTATGCACGATTATCTGTGCCCTTTTCGGAGCGGTTTATGAATATTTCAGCCACGAGGTTTTTTCTTACTTTATGCTTTACGCATTCGCTTTTCCCTTAATAGGCGGCGTATCGGTTTATTTTTTCATATTGTTTTTTAAGCTGCCTTTGCCTAAAAGGCTTGCTATGAACCTTTATAACTCGGGTATAGCAGCTCTGACTGTAGGCAGTATTTTTCAGGGAATTCTTGAAATTTACGGCACAACAAACCGCCTGATATATGTTTATCCGACAGGGGGAGTATTGTTTGTAGTTCTCGGTATTATTTTTTATGCAGTTTCAAGGAGAGGCGCTTAAACCTCTCCTATTTTATTTCCGGATTTTATGCATATAAATATGCAAAAATCTAAAAATAAAAGACACGGCTGAACTGTT
>JAJBVU010000139.1 GCA_020859645.1 Eubacterium sp.
GTTTAATCCTTCGTAAAAATATTTTCTCAAAAAAATCACTCCTCACACCGATTATACAGCTGCGAGGAGTAATCTTATATCGAATTTTGCCTTTGTTTTTATAAAACAATAAGCAAATACCGTCAAAAATATTTATCTGATAGAATTAAGAATAGCTATAAGAGCTGTGCCTATATCCGCAAAAACCGCAAGCCACATATTTCCCAAGCCTACAGCGGAAAGAGCCAAAACAACAACCTTAACCCCTATAACAAACACTGTGTTCTGCTTAATTCTCGCCATAGTCATCTTTGAAAGCCTTATTGCCTCAATTATTTTAGAAGGCTCGTCTGACATAATAACGCAGTCGGCGGCTTCAATAGCCGAGTCAGAGCCCAAAGCGCCCATAGCCACACCTACATCGGCTCTTCTTAAAACAGGAGCGTCGTTTATGCCGTCTCCCAAATAAGCGGTTACTCTTGAGCCTTTTTTATAAAGTCCTTCAAGCTTTTCAAGCTTATGCTGAGGAAGAAGCTGAGAATAAACCTCGTCTAATTCAAGCTCGCCGCCTATTTTTGCGGCAGACTTTTTCTTGTCCCCTGTCATTAAAACAGTCTTAATTCCCATTTTCTTAAGCTCTTTTACTGTGTTTTTGCTGTCGGGCTTAAGACCGTCACTTAATGTAACCGTTCCTATAAATTTGCCGTCCAAGGCAGTATATACCGATGTAAGCTCATCCTCGGATCTTTCAAATTCAATTCCGTTTTCTTCCATAAGAGCAGCATTTCCGGCTAAAACAGTCTTTCCCTTAAGAACCGCCCTGACGCCCTTTCCGCTGATTTCTTCAAAGCTTTCGGCTTCAAGGCGGCTGTCAGACCCTGCCGCTTCAAAAACTGCCTTTGCTATGGGGTGGGTTGAATAGCCCTCAACACTGCCGCAAATTTTAAGAAGCTCGGCTTTAGAAACACCCACAGGCTTAATTTCCGCTATTTTAAACTCCCCTTCCGTAAGGGTTCCCGTTTTGTCGAAAACAACAGTGTCTGTTTCCGCAAGGCTTTGAATGTAGCTGCTGCCCTTTATAAGTATACCCCTTGAAGAGGCTCTGCCGTTTCCGGCAAAAAAGCCCAGGGGAATTGAAACAACCAATGCACAGGGGCAAGACGCAACAAGGAAAATCAGCGCTCTGTAAAGCCAAACTCTCCAATCTCCCACAAAAATCGTGGGTATAACTGCAATCAGCACCGCAAGCAAAACAACTGTGGGTGTATATATTCTTGCAAATTTAGTAATAAAGTTTTCAGCCTTTGACTTCTTACCTGCTGCTTCCTCTGTGAGCCTGGCTATCTTCTGGGCGGCAGAGTCTGAATAGGGCTTTGTTACCCTGATTTTAAGAGGTGATGAGCCGTTTACGGAGCCGCTTAAAACAGTGTCGCCGCAGCCTGCCTTTTCCGGCAAAGACTCCCCTGTTAAAGCCTGTTTGTTTATAAAAGCCTCTCCCTCTTCCACAATTCCGTCAAGGGGCACCTTTTCTCCGGCTTTTACAAGGAGCAAATCTCCGACTGAAACAGACTTTGAAGAAACCTCTTTAACCCCCTGTTCTGTTATAAGGTTGGCGTTTTCCGGCATAATGTTTAAAAGGCTCTTTACCGAACGGGCAGCCTTGCCGGATGCCAAATCCTGAAAAAACTCCCCTACCTGATAAAAAAGCATAACCGATGCCGCTTCGGGATATTCCCCTATGAAAAACGCCCCGATTGTGGCTATTGACATAAGAAAGTTTTCGTCAAAAAGCTCGCCCCTCAGCAGATTTTGAACCGCTCTTATAATTACGTCATAACCGAATATTATGTAAGTGCAGATATAAAGGCAAAGGCTCAGTGTTCCCTCAGTGAAAACCGCTCCTGCCAAAAGCCCCAGACCGGCTAAAAGCCTTATTATTAGAACAGGTGAGACCCCCTCTTCCTCTTCTTCATGATGATGACTGTGACTGTGGTCGTGGCTGTGATTATGATCATGGCTGTGACCGCTGTGTTCACACTCTTCATCTTCTGTCAAAACCTTAACCTTCGGCTCAGTTTCCTTCACTATTTTTTTAACGTCCTCAATAAGAGAGCTGTCATCCCCCTTTGTTTCTACTTCCAAAACCTTTGTCATAGTGTTAAAGCCCACAGTTTCCACACAGTCAAGACTTTTAACCCTGTTTTTTATTTTCTCTGTGCAGTGAGGGCAGTTTAAGTCCTTAAGGATTATCCTTCGGTTCATACTCGTTCTCCTCCAATCCGTTTTTGTGGGCTATGTGCTTAAAGCCCTGCTCTAAAACAGCAAATACGTGGCTGTCGTCAAGGGAATATATAACCGCCTTTCCCTCCTTGCGGAATTTAACAAGGTCGCTTTGCCTTAAAAGCCTAAGCTGATGAGACACTGCAGACTGGTTCATGTCCAAAAGCTCCACAAGCTCACCTACGCTCATTTCTCTTATATAAAGAGAATATAATATCTTTATTCGGGATGCATCGCCGAAAACCTTAAAAAAATCCGCCATGTCATAAAAAACCTCTTCCGGCAGCAAGTGTTTTTTACTCATAACAAAACCTCCTTTATAT
>JAJBVU010000131.1 GCA_020859645.1 Eubacterium sp.
TATTGAAAGTAAAGGCTTTTTTTACAAAAATTTTTCAGTTTGTAAAGATTTTATTGTATGTTTTATTACTCTTCTGCTGTTTCTTCTTCGCTTTCCGTTGTTTCTTCAACATCGCCTGAAGCTACTGAGCTGTCGATAGAGCTTGAATCTGTTTCAACTCCGTTAATATAGGTTGTTTTTATAATAACGGCTGTTCCGCTTGACCTGTCAATTGTCTGAGTAACAACCTTTATGTCGATTATAGGCACAGTTGCGTTAATAGTAAGCTCGTCCCCTACTGAAATTCTGGTTGTGTCGGTTATGCTTGGGTTGGAAGCCGAAAGCTCCGAAACCGTTAAGCCATAGATTGAAGCGATTTTGCCGAAGCTGTCGCCGCTTTGAACGGTGTATGTAAGCTGCTGAGATTTTGTTCCGCTTAAGACCTCATAAGCCTGGTCTGTAGACATAATTTCCGTTCCGTCAATATATTTTGAGCCGTATTCAAGACCGTCTATAACGGGACCCTCAATAACAGAGGAAATATCGTCTATATATGAAAGACTGTGTTCCGAAAGTATTCTGTCAACTACCGTCTGAGCCACCTCGCTGCTGGCAACAACAGCCATTTCAGTACCGTTTATAAGAATTGTACAGGCTTCTACATTATATGAAACAGCGTCTGTAGCGGTTTTTATAATATAATCTCCCGTTCCCACGTTATCATCATTTTTGGAAGCATGAACCTTTTTTGTTTCTAACGAGCTTGTAATTTCTACGTTAGTACCCAAAGAGGCAACAAGCTTCTGTTGGCAAATTTCCTTTATGTAGTCGGCATTATAGCTTTTGTCTATAACTACGCCTATTGAGCTTCCGTCAATAAATACCTCAACGGCATTTTTATTTGTCAGTGAAAACAGCGCACAGCAAACCAAAATAACAACTACAAAGCCTGCCAAAAATCTGCCGCCTGTAACGGGCGAGCCTTTGGGAAGTCTGCTGAAAAGAGGCTTCCCGGGCGCTTTTTGCTTTGAATAAACATTAGGCAATGTCTGAATAGGCTGAATTGACCTGTTTTTATTATTTGAGCTTGTGTTTTTCTTTTGGCTTTGACTTCTGCGTGTATCCTGACTTCGGGACTGTGAAAGACGGGGAGAGGAAGATCTGCCCGAGCCGTTAAGTCTCGGTCCGTCTAAGCTTTCCAGAGAGTTTCTCCGCCTTCTTTGTTCGGCTATTTTGTCAGCTGCCGGTGTTCTGTTTGTTTTATTACCTGACTGATCCCGTCTGTTTCTGTTATCTGCCATTATATCACCTCTTTTTCCCTCACATATAAACCTGTTCTGTATTTATTTATTGATTATTTTTACTTAACCAGCTCTTCGGCTAAAGCTTCAAGCGACTTAAGGCTTTCTTCATTTAAAGCCGATTTTATTGTAACTGTGTTTTCGCAAAGGCTGATGTTCTTCATTCCTTCAAAATATGCTTTCATAAGCCTTCCGCTGGCAGGAGCCCATGTTCCGTTTTCCACAAGACCCACCTTTCTGTTTTGATAGGTCTTTGCCTTAAGGTGATATAAAAAGTCCTCAACTACAGGGAAAAGCCCTGCGTCATATGTAGGCGAGCACACAACAAGTCTGTCATAGCGGAAAGCGTCCTCAATTGATTCAGCCATATCCTCTCTTGCTAAATCGCATACAACAACCTTTTCCGCACCCTTTTCCTTAAGAATTTCGCCTAACTTCTTTGCGGCTTCAGCTGTATTTCCGTGCATAGAAGCGTAAGCTATCATTACGCCCTTATCCTCGGGGGTATATGAGCTCCAAACATTATATTTGTCAATGTAATAAGGAAGATTTTCATTAAGAATCGGTCCGTGAAGAGGGCAGATTATCTTAATGTCAAGTGCAGCCGCTTTTTTGAGAAGTGCCTGAACCTGTGCGCCGTATTTGCCCACAATGTTGAAATAATATCTTCTTGCTTCGCAAGCCCAGTCCTCGTCTGTGTCTAAGGCGCCGAACTTTCCGAAACCGTCGGCTGAAAAGAGAATTTTATCCTTTTCGTCATATTCAACCATAACCTCGGGCCAGTGAACCATAGGAGCCATTACAAAATGAAGCTTGTGAGAGCCTAAGTCTAAAACGTCTCCCTCTTTAACAACAACTGCCTTTGAAGCAATGTCATCGTTAAAGAACTGCTTGTAAAAAACAAATGTTTTGGCATTTCCCACAATTTTGGATTCGGGATATTTCTCAGCAAAACGCTGAATGTTTGAAGCGTGGTCGGGCTCCATATGTGAAACAACAAGATAATCGGGAGTTTTTCCCTCTAAAGCCTCTTCAAGGTTTTTAAACCACTTTTCCGTAACTCTTTCGTCAGCAGTATCCATAACGCAGATTTTTTCATCTTTAATTAAATATGAGTTATAAGAAACGCCGTTGAGTATAATATACTGACCTTCAAAAAGGTCTAACTCTTTATCGTCACAGCCGATATAAACAACATCGTCTGTTATTTTAAAATTGCTCATAATTAAGTCAAATCCTTTCAAAAATACTTTATATTTTAAAAGTAACCCCATAATATTATAACAC
>JAJBVU010000079.1 GCA_020859645.1 Eubacterium sp.
ATATTATAGTTTGTAATTTTTCTAAAATGAAGTTAAATATAATACCACAAACTTTTGTATTAAAAAACGGATACCCTGTTTTGAGCATCCGCTTCTTTTTTTATATTCAATTAATAGTTTTCTGCCTTAATTTCGAAGAAGCTTTGAGGATGAGCGCATACGGGGCAAACCTGAGGAGCCTTTGTGCCGATAACTACGTGACCGCAGTTTCTGCATTCCCAAATCTTTACGCCGCTTTTTTCGAATACTTCCTTAGCTTCTACATTGTGAAGCAAAGCTCTGTATCTTTCCTCGTGCATTTTTTCGATAGCTGCTACACCTCTGAACTGAGCCGCCAAAGCCTTAAAGCCTTCTTCCTCGGCTTCCTTAGCCATACGGTCATACATATCAGTCCATTCGTAGTTTTCGCCTTCTGCTGCTGCAAGAAGGTTTTCTGAAGTGTCTCCAAGCTCTCCTAAAGCCTTAAACCAAAGCTTAGCATGTTCCTTTTCGTTTTCAGCTGTCTTTAAGAAAAATTCCGCAATCTGTTCATAGCCTGCCTTTTTAGCTACAGAAGCGAAGTAGGTATATTTGTTTCTTGCCTGAGACTCACCTGCGAAAGCCTCCCAAAGATTTTTTTCTGTTTTTGTTCCTGCATATTTGTTTTCAGCCATTTAAAAGCCCTCCTTTTGTTTTAGTGCTTCAGTTTTAATACATTCGGGGCAGACGCAGCGCATACATAATTCATAAGAGGTTAAAGCCTCGCCGCTTTTTTCTTCAAGATAGCTTTTGAAACCCTCTAAAGCAATGTCTCTTATGCTTCCGCAGCTTGTGCATACAAGATGACCGTGGGGCTTTGTTGACTTATCATATCTTTCAACGCCGTCTCCCACTGATATTTTTTTAATAAAGCCCTTGTCCGAAAGTATGTTTAAATTACGGTAAACCGTAGCTATTGAAATATTTTCGCCTATACCCTTTAAATGCATAAATATTTCTTCTGCACTTAAATGCATATCGGAGCGGGCTATAACATTTAAAATTTCATCTCTCTGCCTTGACATAAAATCAGCCTCCTTATTAGAACTGAGACTTATTCTTAATTTTAAAATTATAATACCATAAACATATTATTCTGTCAATACTTTTTTTATAAAATTTTTGTAAAAAATAAAACAGCGGCTTAAAATAAAACCGCTGTCGTAGTTTATATTATAATTAAATGTTAGCCTTTGCTGTTTCAGCAAGCTTTGCAAATGCGGGCATATCTGTAACAGCCAAATCAGCAAGCATTTTTCTGTTAATTGAAACGTTTGCGTTCTTAAGACCGTTAATCATCTTAGAATAGCTGATTCCGTTCATTCTTGCAGCTGCGTTGATACGAACGATCCAAAGCTTACGATAGTCACGCTTTGTCTGCTTTCTGCCTGCAAATGAATGAGCCATTGCACGCATAACGGACTGCTTTGCAACTCTGTATTGCTTGCTTCTTGCTCCTACAAAGCCCTTAGCCATTTTCAATACTTTTTTATGCTTTTTACGTGCATTTAATGCACCTTTAACTCTTGCCATTTTATATTTCCTCCTTGAATAAAAGCCAATTTAAATCAGATGTAAGGCAGTTCTCTCTTAATTTGTTTCATATTTGTAGAATCGCAAAGAGTAGCTTTTCTTAAAGATCTCTTTCTCTTCTGAGCCTTTTTTGTAAGAATGTGCTGCTTATTGGCTTTAAATCTCTTGATTTTACCTGTACCTGTTACAGATACTCTCTTAGCAAGAGCTTTTCTTGTTTTTAACTTAGGCATTTTAAAAATCCTCCTTGATTGCCGGTTAAGCCTTGGGAACAATGAACATAGTCATGGTTCTTGCCTCAACCTTTGGCTGTTTATCTATTGTGCCGAATTCTGAAACCTGTTCGGCAAAATCTTTCATTATACCGACTGCCATATCGGCACGCCCCAATTCTCTGCCTCTGAAACGAATTGAGACCTTAAGCTTGTTGCCGTCCTTTAAAAATTTCAGAGCATTCTTTACTTTTACCTGAACATCGTGGGTATCGATATTTGGTGAAAGCCTTATTTCTTTAACAGTAACCGTTTTTTGTTTCTTTCTTGCTTCCTTTTCCTTTTTCTGTGTATCAAACTTATATTTGCTGTAGTCCATAAGCTTGCAGACAGGGGGTTTAGCGGAAGGAGAAATTTTTACAAGATCCAGCTTTTTTTCATCGGCTATCTTCTGGGCGTCTCTTGCTGACATAATACCCAACTGAGAGCCGTCGTTTCCGATAAGTCTGATTTCCCTATCTCTGATTTGCTGGTTAATCATTAAATCTGTAATAGCAGACACCTCCTAAAATGAATATAACCCTTTGGGGACTTATAATTTTTTTATAAGCACAATCCCTTTTATTGTAAAAGTAAAAGAGACAGATCCGAAAGATCTGCCGACACTCTGAAACACTTCTTTTGAGCAACAAACTATGCCCTCTGAAATTTTGAGTAACCTTAAAGTATAAAAACCGTAAGGTGAGAATCGGAATCCTTCTTTACAGACAATCATTTTAGCACAGTATATCATC
>JAJBVU010000104.1 GCA_020859645.1 Eubacterium sp.
TTTCTCTATAATGCAAAACTTCATTAGATATTAGTAGGACTTTTTTCACAACTACACTCCTTTGATTTTCCACAATTTATCATAGTAGGCAAACTTATCTCCATCTTCATATTGCGGATATAAGGATGCTTTATTTATTTTTCGTTCCACAAGTTTATCAGTTGTTCCTATAATTTTTATAGGGTTTCCCCCAACAACACTATTTTCAGGAACATCTTTTGTAACAACAGAGCCAGCGGCAATAACACAATTATTCCCAATCTTTACTCCATATCGAATAACAGAATGAGCACCAATGAAAACATCATTTCCTATATCAATAGTATCCATCAAATACTCAAACTTGTACCCCCCCCAAGAATATCTTGAATTATTATTAAGCATTCTATGTATCACATCATGGGTTATAAATTCAACATCAGCACAGATAACAACATTATTCCCGATTGATATTCCCATAGGCTCCGTTGGAATCTTATAGGGATGAAAATATACATTATCGCCAAATTTATGAAACAGTCCACTCTTTCTTAAAATCTCGGCTCTTTCATATCCCATTTTACCAATTAGCATAGATAATATAAGCTTTGCCATAGTAATTCTGCGTGTTCTACGTAATGCTTTTACTTTATCCATAATGTTTACCTCAATCAAACTGTCCGGTAAAGAACTTCTCATAACCTTCTAAAAGCGCCTTACTGGTATGCTCCCAGCTCAATTCATTCACTACCCTGTTTCTGCCGAATTCACCCATACGCCTGCGCTTATCCGGGTCATTCAGCAGCTCTATTATCTTCTTTGCCATATCTTCTGCATCGTTATCTTTCGCATACAGCGATGCTTCCCGGGCAGAATATCTTCCCTCAGTAAGGTCGAACTGCACAATAGGCTTTCCGAGCGCCATATACTCTAAAATCTTATTCATAGTGCTTTTGTCATTCATACTGTTATATGTATCGCTGTTAACACACACATCGGCAGTGTTCAGATACTCCAGCAGCTGCTGATCCGGCGCCCGTCCCGTAAATTCCACACAGTCATCAAGCCCCATTTCATGCGCCTGCTGTTTCAGTGCTTCCAAATGCGGACCGCCGCCCACAATACCCCAAAAAACATTGTTCTCACGTTCTTTAATATACTTTGCCGCTTCAAGCAGATACTCAACGCCCTCCTGCTGACCGATTACACCGACATAGCCTACCATGTATTTATAGCCTCGTTTGATGCTTTCAACAGGCGGTATGATTTTCATTCTTTCAAGCTTCGGACCGCTGCGGAGAACAATCACTCTTTCCGGATCCATTTTTCCACGCTCTACAGCGATCTTTTTGTAGCTTTCGTTTGTAACAAAGGCAAAGGTGCAATGCTTATATGTCTGACGTTCAAGCCAAATCTGACTGAAATACAGAGGACCGCTCGTCTTTCCGAACTTAGCTTCAAAAAGCTCGGGGCATATGTCATGATGGTCAAAAACATACTTCACTCCATACTTTTTAAAGTGTTTTGCCACCATATAAATGTCATCAGGCGGATTGCAGCCGTGAATTACATCAAAGCCGATTTCTTTGTATATCAGCTTTGCAAGACGAAGCTCTTCACGCAAAGCACTTGTATATTCTTTTAAATAACCCACAGCTCCGTCACCCTCTGTCGGCAAATCATGACGGAAGATATGAACGCCTTCAAGAGTTTCTCTTTCTTCAGAATAGCCCTTGCCTTTCGGGCAGATAACTGAAACCGTATATCCGTTAGCCGCCAGCGTGGTAGCTTCCTGCCATACACGTGTGTCAAACGGAACAGGCAGATTTTCAACGATGATCAGTACCTTTCGGTTTTTGGTGCTCATATTATCTCTCCTCAATCTTTATCCTTATTTCCAGTTTATTTGCAGCCGCTTTAATGCTTATACATTTCGAAAGTTCGTATACTCCGTATTTTCTTGAATGAGGCTTATCAACTATCCTCATATCAAAATCTTTCTCACAGCCAATCTTCATTACTGCATTGATATTTTTTGTGGAAATGTGTACTGCATTCTTCGACAATCTAACTTCTGTATCCGGAGCCAAGATAAAATTTGCAGCCATAGCTGACTCTGCTGTTATTTCATCAGAAATGCACAGTTCATCTCTGCTGTTAAATGTATATGTCCTTGTATGTATTACGGGCAAATATCCATTATGACATGCTTTTACCTTCACATTACCTTTATCTTCCACAAAATCAATTAATTTACACTCCGCTCTCTTACCCCACAGGAAAGCACCGAGCATTTCCGACTGGTCTTTGCCGTCAATACACACTGTGTTATGGTTCTCAGTTCGGCGGAGAGCATTTCTGTTTTCTATATCGCAGTGATATATGTATGTGCCGGGGTCTGCAAAAACCGGCTGTCCGTCAGCATACATCTGAAAACTCAATGCGTCGGCATGTCCGTGAGCGGCAATGCTTCCGAAGCCTAAAGCTGCATGGTCTATGCCTATCAGAATTCTCTCATCGTCACTACGGAGAATCGTGTTGCCGCCTTCTTTATAACAGGCGCATTTCTTAGGAATATACCTTTCTTTCTTGCTGACGGCTGTCCGTTCTTCGTCTGTAAACAGCCACTTCAAATTCTCACAGCAGTCGCTTATGTCTGTAAACCTTCTGTCAAGCAGACAGCTCATAAGCCCCTGAACATACCTGTAATGATTATATCCGCCGCAAAGATCAAGAATTTTGCCTTCATCATTGTCGCCGAATTCAACAGCCTCGCCGTATTTTCCAATACAGGTTGTGAGATAGTCTGACATCTTTGAAAGCCATTGATACCAGCTTTTCGGCACCTCTATATCGTTTTTTAAAAGCAGACGCATAAGCAAACCAACTGCTTCCATGTAAAAAGACTGATAGTGAAGGGACAATTCTTTGTTGACCCCGTCCGAATAGTTTTGCAGAGGAAACTCTCTGGTCAGAATAGAAACAGCCAAGTCGATCCATTTCTGCTTTCCAAACAATACGCCGCTTTGACCTATCGCATATGCTTCAACTATCAAATGATTATTTGCTGAGGAATATCTTGAATAATGATTTTCAATGTAGGCTGTCATGTTCAGTATTCCGGTCTGCAGCTGCGCAAGTATTTCCGTCGGAACATCATCCGACTTTGCAAGGAAACAATATGTATAACACCAATTACTGCAGCGGATGGCAATTTCCATAACACTTGTCCAAGAAATTCCCCAAAGAAACGGATTTTTCTTATTCCAGTCTTCAAAAAGCATAGTCAGCTCGTTCAAATACTTCTTATCACCCGATGCGTAATAGTCCTTTGCAAGCAAAGCAAACTGAAAATGCCTGTTCAGCTCCCAGTTTGTGCGGGCATCACCTATGTCGTCCCTCTGCTTGTAATTCAAAGAATATGAAAAAGTATCCGTCCACTCATTGTCTGTTTGAAACCCTGCTGACCACTTTTTCTTAAACTTCTCATAGTTATAGCCGCCGAGTAAAGGAATTGAAGATATTAAAGAATAATCTTTGTTTTCAAAATTTAAGCGCATTTTATCTGCGTCTAAGCTCAAGCCTTCCAAGCTCTTGTCAAACAGTTCATCTGCGACTGAGCATTTATAAGAGCGGAATTGCTTCTCTTCTCTTTTCTGTATTTGTTTTTGAGATAACCGCCATGCGACTTCCGGTATGCTCATTGCTTTCAGACGACGCATTAACCAAGCAATATCCGCCATTTGTACCTCTCTCCTTGAGTTATTCACTCGACTCTGACTTATAATTAAATTTCACGGGCTTCGCGGGCATACCAACAGCAGTACAATCTCTCGGTAAAAAATGTTCCCTTCCCTATATCAGCTTGGTAGGGTATTACCCCCCCCCATGCAGCGTATTGCAACTTTTATAACCATGGCTAGTGGGGTTAATTTATGCAAATATAACCACCTTTCTGCTCTATAAAGCCGTATAACACCGTTCATATTTATATCTCCTGTTAAAATTTTTCAACTTTATTCAATGCCGAACTCATCTGCAATTTCTCTGTTGATTTTTATCTTTGGTCGAACTGCAAGCTCTACTTTTCTTTTCCAACTCAAATCTCCGCCATTCAGCATAGAATGATTATCACCGGTATTTCGCACATATATAGTAGATGGAAAAGGTAATTGAGCTAAAGCACGCCCTTGCTTCTTTAGATAATCCGGAATTACTCTATGTGATTTTCTGCAAATCCATATATCCTTTAGGCTGTCATCCCACAAGTTCTCAGGCATCTTATCAGGCAAATCTTCCACAGAATAATTGACAATTGAACAAGATCCGCAAATCCTGTGTAGTGACGCTAATTTTTTCACATAATCGAATCCATCATTGTATGCATATCCATATGAACTGAGAAAACCGTTTTCATTAGGGTGACAATTAACATATTCCGCAATTCGATTTGAAACCAAATCGTCGGAATCAACCATCATTGTATACCCCCCCACTTTCACGGATTCTGCCTGCTATCATGGATACTTTCCATCCTTTGTCAAACATCATCTCTTTACGGTTAGTGGGCGTTGGGGTATCAGAAATCAAGAATTCAACTCTGTCATCATATTCGTGTGTCAGCTCCGGCTTATCGTGACAAGCTACAAATATCTTAAACTCAGGGTCTGTCTGCCTATATACAGATTGTAAAGTTCTGTTGAAAACTCTCTCGACATTCTTCCAGTCATTTGATGCTGCTTTCGACCTTAAAGGTATTCCAAAATAAATCATAGTTTTCTCCAATTCTCCGCCTTAATAATAGTCTTATTTAACCGGACTTATTAATTTCAAATCAAAACTCCGTTTTCGCCATATCTCTTACCAACTTATCATTCTGCGCAGGGTTAGCATTAATGTTTCCCCAACTGATTCCTTCATAGTTGCCTTCGTAATCTATTTCATTAAATTGACGTACTAAATCAACGATAGCCTTATGAGGATATTTAGCAGGTACATCTGCAAATTCCTTCTCCTTGTTTGTTACAACAAGCACGTCGCATTCAGAGCATACAGCATCGAGGTCATCAGTGATAATGTCATACAGATGCGGAAGCTTTGCAGCGATAAAGTCTGCATTTGTACCTGTCAGCTGCGACACACGTACATTTTTATCATAGATATGAATTTCATAACCCTTGCCCAGAAGTGCCTCTGCAACATCAATAATCGGGCTGCAGCGGAGATCATCCGTGCCGGACTTGAAGCTCAGTCCAAGGATACCGATCTTTCTCTTGCCCTTACTTTCTATAATATCAACTGCATTCTTTTTCTGAATTTCATTGCTTGAATTAATCGCCATAATAACCGGCACATCCACATACAGATCATGAGCCAAGGTACGCAAAGCCTTAGAATCCTTCGGCAGGCAGGAGCCGCCGTAAGCAAAGCCGGGCTTAAAATAATAGGGCGAAATATTCAGCTGCTTATCCTTGCAGAAAATTTCCATAACCTTGTGACTGTCAATGCCGAGACCCTTGCAGATATTGCCTACCTCATTGCCGAAAACAATTTTCAGAGCATGGTATGTATTATTCACATACTTCATAATCTCAGCAACTTCAATGTCTGTGGCAATAAACTCGCCGGGAATATCCTTATAGAGTTCACGGAACATTGCTTCGGCTTTCTCATTGTCTGTACCGATCAGAGTAAGAGGCGGATTCAAATAATCCTGAACAGCTGTACCTTCACGAAGGAACTCAGGGTTTGATACAACCGTAAAATCAACATTTCTCTTTTTTCCTGATGCTTCCTCAATAATCTCTCCGACCTTCTTGTTTGTTCCCGGAAGGACTGTACTGCGGATGGCAACGACATGGAAAGAATCCTTGTCTTTCAGAGCCTCTCCGATTTCACGGGCAACTCCGTAGATATAATTCAGGTTCAGATGACCTTCCTTGCTGCTGGGTGTACCGACAACAATAAAAGAGATTTCTGAATTATGCACTGCATAGCGGTAATCCATTGTACCTTCCAGAAGTCCTTTATCATGCGCTTCCTTAACAAGCTCATCAATTTCAGCTTCGATGATGGTCGGGCGTCCTTGATTGATCAGGTTTACCTTGTTTTCCGACACATCATTTCCAATGACATGATGTCCAAGCTTTGCACAGCACGCCGCACCTACACATCCTACATATCCAAGTCCAAAATAGCTTATGTTCATAATGATTGTCTCCTCAATTATTATTTTTATGGTGTGGGTGCCTTCAATACGCCTAACACCTTATTTTCAAAAGTTCTACTTCGCCAACTATATGGCATCTTCCAAGCCCTGCAGGAAGAAAAACACAGTCTCCTTTTTTAAATCTTAACGGCTTGTGGATGTTTTCTGTTTCAATTCCTCCGCTTCCGTCAATACACAACAACACCTGAAAAGAAGTATCAAATACAGAGAAAGCAAACGCCTTGCTCACCTGAATTCTTTCAGTCTCAAAATACTTACACCTGCACAGGATTTCTCTGGAGCAGCCGGGGTAATATCTGCACAGCCTTGCATGTTGGATAACCGGAGGGCTTGCCTTCATATTCATAACATCCAACGCTTTATCAAAATGAAGTTCCCGACGTTTTCCGTTTTTATCCGTTCTGTTATAGTCATACACTCGATAGGTTACATTAGAGCTTTCCTGAATTTCGGCTATCAGTGTACCTGCGCCTATTGCATGTACCAATCCTGCCGGAATATAAAATATATCGCCTTTTTTCACAGGTATCTTCTGCAGGTGTTTGCTTAGATTTCCTGCTTCCACTGCATTCCTCAGCTGTGATTCTGTCACATCGTGTGCAAAGCCGATAACAAGTGAAGCTCCCGGCAATGCATCAAGAACATACCACATTTCGCTCTTCCCGTTCTGATGTTCATGCACACGGGCATATTCATCATCGGGATGAACCTGTACCGATAAATCCAGCTTCGCATCTATAAACTTAGCCAGTATCGGCAGTTCTCCGTCAGTTTTTGTTCCCAAATAATCCGGGTTTTCGTTCAAAACATCGGAAAGCGTCCTGTCTTTATAATCTCCGTTTATCACCACGCTTTGCCCGTCGGGATGCACTGAGCATTCCCATGATTCAGCAAGCGGAGCAACATCCAAATCCTTATTAAATTCAGTCTTCAGTCTTATTCCGCCCCAAAGATAATCCTTGCCGACGGGCTTCAAAAGCATTGGCTCCATAGGCTGTTTCCTTTATATTGCTTCTATCTGTATTCAGATATCGCACATTATTTTGTCCTTCAAGGTCAGCTCGCTGCCAACCTGTACTTCAATCAAACTTAAGTCTGTATCGGCAATAATCATATGCTTACATCCGGCTGCTATTGTCACAACGTCGCCGGGACGAACTGTCTGCTCCATTCCGTCAACAACCGTCTTTCCTGTACCGGAAACAATTGTCCACACTTCATCCTTCCGTTCATGGTAATGATAGCTCATCTGATGACCGGCTTTCATTGTATTTTTAACAGTCAGTGAACCCGGCTGTGCGTCAATTACAGTATAGGTTCCATATGATTTCTCGGCAAAGTGAACATCTGTGCTGATTGATTCAACATAAGATTTCATCTGTCCGCTTCGCTCTTTATCGGAAACAAGAATTCCATCCGTACTTGCTGCAACAACCATGTCCTTGCAGCCCATTATCAGGATTGGAATATCCAGTTCATTGACAGCATTCACATTCTCACAGGTTTCATCGAGTGTGACGTTGCCCTTAGTCTTATCAGCCATAACCTCAGCCATCATATTCCAGCTGCCGACATCCTTCCACTCGCCTGCATAGCGCATTACCTGAATGGACGGTTCTTTTTCAACTACGGCATAGTCAAATGAAATCTTTGTCAGTGTGTCATATTTGGCATACAAATCACGGTAATCTGTAAACTCAATCATGCTGTGAGCTTTGTCAATCAAGTATCCGAGCTTGAATGCAAACACTCCGGCGTTCCATAATGCGCCCTGACTGATATACTGCTTAGCAGTTTCCTTATCCGGTTTTTCCTTAAACTCTTTTACCATGCTGACCGAATCCTTGCTTTCCGGAATAATGTATCCGTATTTCTTGCTCGGCACAGTCGGTTCAATCCCCATTAGGGTCAGATTTGCCGTTCCTTCTAAAACCAAGGCTTCGAGTTTGTTTACCGCCTCATAATATGTATCATCCACATATGGATCAACCGGGCAAACAGCCACTGCTTCATCCAATCCAATGCCAAGTTCATCGTGGAGATATGCCGCAGCAAGTGCGATAGCAGGGAAGGTATCACGTCTGCATGGTTCTGTGCATATGGAAACCTTATCACCAAGCTGATTATGGATCGCAGAAACCTGTGTCTTAGATGTGGCTATCGTCACCTTCGCATTAGGGTCAACAGATGTGATTTGATTATAAACACGGTGCACCATGGACTCGTAGTTGCCGCCATTATCCTTGAACAGCTTAATAAACTGCTTGCTTCTCACATCATTGGACAGGGGCCATAAACGCTTGCCGCTTCCTCCGGAAAGTAAAATGATATTCATATAGTCTCCTCCCTACTTCAATCCCAGCTTTGTCTGAATAGCATTCTGTATGTCAATCAATTTTTTCTCTGCTGCTTCTTTATCTGCAGCCTTAATGCTGTAATAAATCTTTATTTTCGGCTCCGTTCCGGAGGGTCTCACAGCAATCCATGAACCATCTTCCAACACATACTTCAGTACATTAGAAGTCGGCAGATAACCGAAGCCCTCTTCGGCTTTAACAGGCTTGCTGTAATCAATAATCTGTACTGTTTCTTCAAACGGGGAGCCTCCGTTCCTCAAGTCAGCCATCATAGAAGAAATCTTCTCCAAGCCGTCCTTGCCTTTCAGCGTAAAGCTGTCAAGTGCGTCACGGTAATAGCCGAATTCATCATAGATTTCATTCATTCGGTCTAAAAGCGTCTTGCCGTGTGCCTTGTGGTATGCCGCCATTTCACAAATCAGAAGGCTTGATACTACTGCATCCTTGTCTCTTGCATGTGTTCCCGCAAGGTATCCATAGGATTCCTCATAGCCGAAAACGAAAGTATAATCCCTCGTGCTGTCATTTTCTTTTCTCGCCTGCTCAAACTGTGTAATTTTTTCTCCTATGAACTTAAAGCCGGTCAGTGTGGAAAATACGGTCAGACCATACTTTTTAGCAATCTCTGCTCCCAGCTCCGAAGTAACAACAGTCTTTACGACTGCAGGCTTATGAAGCGCCGACAGGTCTGTATTGCTCAAAACAAAATCCATCAGCAATGCGCCCATCTGATTGCCTGTGATGAGCTGATATTCATTGCCTGCTTTAACAGCTGCTCCCACTCTGTCGCAGTCCGGGTCGGTTCCGAGAACGATATCTGCTCCGGTTTTCTTCGCTTGGGCAATGCCCATTTCAAGTGCACGGCGGTCCTCCGGGTTAGGCGATGCCACAGTCGGGAAGTTTCCGTCAGGAACAGTCTGCTCCGGCACGCTGTCCACATGTGTGAACTTTTCAGCACGCAATGCTTGCTGTACAGGAACGTTTCCCGTCCCATGCAGGGGAGTATATATAATATGAAGATTTTCTTTTGCCTTTTTATCAGAAAATCTGCTCTGTCTGCAAACTTCATTAATTAATTCGTCGGTAACATCAGCCACAATAATAAGCTCATCATTGCCGTCAAAATTGATGCTGCGGTAGTCCTCCACTGAATCTACATATGCAATGACCTGCTTTGCCTGTCTCGGAACCAGCTGACAGCCATACTCGTCATAGACTTTATATCCGTTATATTCCTTCGGATTATGGCTCGCCGTGATGACGATACCTGCCGCAGCACCCCAAAACTTAACTGAAAAACTCAGCTGAGGGGTAGGTCTTGCATGAGCATGAAGAAATACTTTAATGCCCATACCGCTCAGAATGTTCGCAGCGGTTTTTGCAAAATAATTGCTGTTGTTCCGAGTATCATAACCAATAACCACACCACGCTCTTTACAAACCTCTGCGCCGTAAGCGGCGAGAAGATATTTGCCGAGACCGGCGGTTGCCTTGCCGACTGTGTACTTATTCATTCGATTCGTTCCGGCACCCATAACACCACGTAAACCGCCGGTGCCGAACTCCAAATCTCGATAGAAGCGGTCCTCTATTTCCTTTTCATCTGTAACGGCAGACAGTTCATCATGCGTTGCCGCATCAAAAAATTCGTCTGTCTTCCATTGTTCAAATATTTTTTTGTATGCTAATTTACATTCCATTTCTCGCAGCTCCCTCAAATTACAAGCTTGCAGTTTCAAATCTATATCTATTTTCTTCGCAGACGTTCCTGATTTTTATAAAAAGATGCGGCTTCCACCTCTAAAAGCATGAACCTTCGGCGCAAAAGCCGCCTGCACAGCACAACATCCGAATACTGTCTTAGCTATATAATATTAAATATAATGTAATAGCACTGCATTTACCTTTTTTGTTCTAATAGCACGCAAGGGGGTGGTGAGTGATTGATGGAACAAAAAAGGAGGATCAAAAAGCAATTTGCGGCAGTGTTAAAGAGTGTAAGGTTTCACATACGGCTGATTTAGGGCAAATATCGGAGATATGCAAAAGTTTTCGCTTTTATGTTGTTGCTATTTATCAAAAATAAGGGTAATATGAAAAAAGGCTTAGAATCAGTGTCTAAGCTTAAAATAAATCAGAAAAGAGGCTGAAAAATGATGAAAGAATTCGGATTAAAGGAAAGCGGAGGCGCAAAGGTTTATCGGGCGGCGATATACCTGCGGCTTTCCCGTGAGGACGGCGACAAATACGAAAGCGACTCCATTGCCAACCAGCGGAAGCTCCTATTGGATTATGTTAATGACAGGTGCGAATTTTGCCTTGTCAGGGAATATGTTGACGACGGCTGCAGCGGTTCAAATTTCGACAGACCCGGCTGGAAGAAGCTTATGAAGGCTTTGGAAAGCGGCGAGGCAGACTGCATAATCGTAAAGGATTTGTCACGTTTAGGCAGAAATTACATTGAGGTGGGCAGGTATCTGCGGTCAATTTTTCCCGTAATGAATGTTCGGCTTGTGGCGATCAATGACAATTTTGATACTTTAAATGAGTGGCAAAACGGCGACGCCCTGACTGTTCCTATGAAAAACCTTATTAATGACGTTTATTGCCGAGATATATCGGAAAAGGTTTCTTCACAGCTTAGGGTTATGAGAAAGCACGGTGAATGCGTTGCGGCATTTGTTCCCTACGGCTACAAAAAAGACCCCAAGAACAGGTCAAGGCTGATCATAGATGAAGAAGCGGCGCCCACCGTAAAGCAAATATTTATTTGGAAGCTTGAGGGCTACGGAAATCAAGCCATAGCCCAAAAGCTTAACGAGCAGCGGGCCCTGTCCCCCTATGAATACAGGGTCGAAAACGGCGGAACTACGGTCTGCTGTTTTAAGAAAAAACCAAAAGCGCAGTGGGCTTCAGGCAGTGTTTACAATATTCTTCACAATGAGTGTTATATGGGAACACTGGTTCAGGGCAAGTGGAAAAAGCTCAGCTTCCGTTCAAAGGATAAGGTTCTTCTGCCGAAAAATGAATGGATAAAGGTAGACGGTACTCACGAAGCTATCGTCGATCCTAAGCTTTTCGGAATGGTTCAGGAGGTTATGAATAAAGAAATAAGAGCCTGCGGCGGAAAACGTGCAAGAGTGCTTTCCGGCTTTTTATTCTGCGGAGAATGCGGCAGACAGATGACACTTCAATCCTCCTACTATAAGGGCAAAAAATATAACTATTACACCTGTAAGGACTGCCGTGACAGCGGCAAAAAAACTAAGCGCATAAGTGAAGCAAAAGCCTGTGACGCCGTTTTAAACGCCGTAGCCAAAACAGCGGAAACCGCCCTTTATATGGAAAAAATTATTAATAAAGCCGAATTTAAGCTTGATAATATAACCGAAATTAAACGCCTTGAAAAACAGGCAGTTGAACTCAAAGAGGAAAAGGACCGCTGTCAGCGGCTCAAAAACGGACTTTTCAGAGATTTCAGCTCAGGGCTTTTAACAAAAGAGGAATATTCAGACTATTCTGAAATTTACAAAACAAAAATTGAAAGTGCAGAAGCCGACCTAATTAAAACGGAAGAACTGCGTCAAAAAACCGCTTCCTGCGGAAAAGACCCGAAATGGATAAAGGTCTTTAAAAAATACGTTGGTTTAACAAGCCTTTCCCGACCTGTTCTTGCGGAGCTTATAGAAAAAATTTATGTTTTCGAAGGGGGCAAAACGGAAATCGTTTTTAAGGAAAAAATTGCCATCGAAGCCGCAGTTGAGGCTTACGGCTGTGAATATTTGAAGGAAGGTGACGAAATTGAAACGGCAGTCGGAAAAGCAATTTAAAAGAACGGCAGTATACTTAGCCCCCTCAGCCTACGGCGAAGCAGTAGACTTAGATAAAGCCCTTGAAATCTGCAAAGAATACACAGAAAAACACAGCGGTTTAAAGCTTATGAGAATTTACAGAGATGAAAAAATTGAAATCTCGGGAGGTACAGACAACCGTACAGGCAGCCGAACTCCCTTAACCGCCGAAGGAAACAATGCCTGGCTCAGGCTTCTTAAGGATACGGAAACCTCGGCAGTTGAAGCTGTTGTAATTTATGCCGCAAGAACCGTAGCTCCGTCAATTTCAGCCCTTAAATATATTGTGACGGAATATTTCATTCCCTGCGGAATATTTTTTGCGGACGCCGAAGCGGATTTTAATACCTGTAAAGGCGACTATGACGCATATTTCAAGGCAAGAGTCAGAGAATACCGCAGCTCTCTTAAGCGGAAGCCCTACAAAAAAAGAGGTGACAGTCAATGAGCAGACGAAACAGGCTTTCAAAATCCACAGAGCGATATTTAAGGCGAACTGCCTCTCCCCAATGGAAAACAGGGCTTTACGCAAGGCTTTCAAGTGAAAACAATGACTTGGAGGACGGACGTTCGTTACAGAACCAAATTAGAATTTCAGAGGAATACATAAAAAAGCACCCTGATCTGAATTTAACCGACCGCTATATCGACAACGGCAGAAGCGGCATGAATTTTGACAGAACGGAATTTAAAAGAATGATGGAGGACATAAGAAAGTGCAAAATCAACTGCATTGTAGTGAAAGACCTATCCCGCTTCGGCAGAAACCATATCGAAGCGGGCTTTTATTTGGAAAAGATTTTTCCCAAGCTTGACGTGCGTTTTATTTCCGTAAACGACAATTACGACAGTATGGCTGAGGGCAGTACGGACGGGATTATGGTTCCGCTGAAAAACATAATTAATGAAATGTATGCGGCGGACACAAGCCGAAAGGTTTTGACTACTCTGAAAAGAAAAGAGGATAAGGGCGAAAGAGCCTTTTGGGCGGTGCCCTACGGCTATAAAGCCAACCCCGAATGCAGCTTTAGGCTTATTCCCGACCCCGAAACGGCGGATTTTGTCAGACTTATATTCAAACTGAAGGCTGACGGCGTTGAAACCACCGAAATTGCCCGTCGGCTTAATAATTCGGGAGTTCCTGCTCCCTTGGAATATATGCAGAAGAAGGGGAAATATAAAAATATTGCCCAAAGCCGGGGCTGGAACTATCGTTCTGTTCGGAACATTCTCAAAAACCGAACCTACACAGGCTCCTCAGTCTACAACACACAGGGCAAGGGGGAATATAAGATTATCCCCGGCACTCACGAAGCCCTTGTTGACTCTGAGATTTTCGAAGCTTTAAGCCGTGAAATGGAAAACAGAGGTCATAAAAAGGCTGAAGCCCTTAAAAAAGGCACTGAGCGTTCCGAAAAATACCCCGATATTCTGAAGGGGCTTTTTTTCTGCGGATGCTGCGGACATTCTATGCTTTATGACCGCACAGGTAATTCAAAGGTTTTGAGAAGCTTTAAATACAGGTGCAGTGCCTACGGAAAGTATAGAAAAAACAGTTCGGATGTGCCGCCCTGTTCCCGAAAAATAATAAGCATTCCCGAGCAGAGGGTTTATAAATTTATTTTGGACAGCATAAGACAGCAGCTGAAAGCCGCCTTTGAGCTTGAAGCCTTAAGCCTGCCCTGCAAAGAGGAAAGCCGAGAAGCAAAAGCCCTTAAATCTCAGGAAGCTGAGCTTAAAATTAAAAAACAAAGGCTTTATGAGAATTTTGCGGAAAATATAATAACGGAAGAAGAATTTAGGGATATTCAAAAAATCTACAATGAAAAAATAAATAATATTCGGGATCAGCTTAAAGCTGCCGAAAGCGCCGACAACATATCGGAATGGACGGAATTAAAAAACAGGCTTTTTTCAAAGAGAATAAGGGGCGAAGGTTTGGGAAGGAGTAATCTGACCACTACCTCATATGTTGAAATTTTGGAGAAGGACAAGCCCGACATTACAGAGCGGCTTATTCGAAAAGGGCTTAAAAGAGAGGTTTTGGAAGCAATGATTGAAAGAATTGAGCTAAACCCCGACGGCAGTCTCAAAATTAAATTCAAATACGACTTTGTGAAGGAATTAAAAAAAGGAGAGTGATTTTTATGATTGCCCTTTACATAAGGCTTTCACGCAGTGACAATGACCTGAGCGAATATAAGTGTCAAAGCAACAGCGTGGAAAACCAGAGAAAGCTTTTAAATGATTTTTTAGAGGAAATGCCCGACTTAAGAGACGAATACGCCGAGGAATTTATAGACGACGGAAAAAGCGGAACGGACTTTCACCGCCCCGCCTTTCAAAAAATGCTCGCCCTTATCAAAAAAGGAAAAATCAACACAGTTATAGTCAAGGATTTTTCACGCTTCGGCAGAAACTACATAGAGTGCGCCGACTATTTGGAGACACTTTTCCCCTTTTTGGGCGTTCGCTTTATTTCCGTAACTGACGGCTATGACAGCGGAAGCTGCAGCAAGGACAGACAGCTTGAAGCGGCAGTGAAAAACATAGTCAATTCCTATTATTCTCAGGACTTATCCCAAAAAATAACCTCAACCTTTCAGCTGAAAAGAGAAAAGGGCGAGTTTTTCTTCAATCCTCCTTTCGGCTATGTTAAGGACGAAAACAGCCCCGGAAAGATTTTGATTGACGAAGAAGCGGCTGCTGTTGTAAGAAAAATTTTTTCATTAGCCTGTGAAGGCAAGGGCGCAGGCTCCATTGCCAAAATTCTAAACAAGGAAAGCATTCCCACAATGGCGGCATATAACAAAGCCCGAAAAATCAAGGGAAAAGAGGGCTTTAAGGAGAAAAGCCCCTGCGCCGCCTGGACAGGCTCTAAGGTCAGGTCAATTCTTAAAAACGAGGTTTATGCCGGAACATATGTGTGCCGAAAAAGCCGACGAATTGCTCCCGGACTTTCAAAAAGCATTTCCGTCAAAGGATCAAAGAAAATCCCCAATAACCACCCTTCCGTTGTAAGCCCCGAAATCTTTCAAAAGGCTCAGGCAATTTTCAAACCCCCAAAGGAAGGCAAAAACGAATATAAGCTTTATGACCTTAGGTCAAAGGTGGTCTGCGGAAGCTGCGGCTATATGATGTCATACTGCGAAAATATTTACGAGGACTGCTGCTTTTACTGCGCCCACACAATTCAGACAGGCTTATATTCGGGCTGCCCCTGTGAACGCTTTTCTGAAGAGCTTTTAAACAGCAGGGTTTTCATTCGCCTTAAGCAGTGGATATTTTTTCTCGAAGCGGCATGGGGTAAAGCCGAAGAGGCGGAGAAAAAACGCCGCCTAAGCTTAATGTATATTAATGAAGAAAAGCAAACACTTAACTCAGAGCTTTTTGAAAAACAGGAGAAAAAGCTTTTTATGTATGAAAGCTTTTGTGACGGTGAAATAAGCAGGGAGGATTTTTTAAGCCGCAAAACAAAGCTTTCGGAGGAAATCGTCTCAATAAGGGCTTGGCTTGAAGGTCTTAAGAAAAAGGAAAAGCATCTTAAAAAGCTTAAAAACCGCCGAAAACCGGAGCTTGACTGCCTTATGGAAAAGGCGGTTCTTTTTGAAAATGAAAAAAATCTGACCCGAACTATGGCTGAGACTTTTATTGAAAAGGTAACTGTTTTTGACCGGTGGCATATTGAAATTACATGGGTAGGTGAAAAAATTGTAAAAGAAGCTTTAAGGGAAAAGCCTTAACCCCCATAGAAAAAGTCCCCTCGTATTTTTGAGGAGACTTTTTTGCTTTATGGATAGGTTTTTGTTATTCGTAAGGCTCTTCTTTAAAGTATGCAACAATTGCTCCGCATTTTTTGTCTATAAAAAGCCCTTCCAAAAAATTGTCATGAAATGCAAGAGCACTTGTATAAGTGTCCATAACCTCTTTGCTTTTTACAACCCAACAGGGATTTCCCGAAAAATCATCCTTTGACTCGATGTAAAAGTCATCTTCGGAATACTCTTTTCCGTACATTTGACTATATACAATTGCCGCAAGCTTAACAGCATATTCTTCGTCATATTCAATTTTTTCACCATCCGTAATATAAATAGTTTCTTCCCTATATGTATACTGCTCCTTTTTTGAATCATAAATATGCCAAACCGCCGTAAAACAATTGGATATAATCAATATGCCTATTATTATATAACAAATTTTTGTTTTCATACCGATTATTACCTCACTGTTTTAGATTTTTGCGAATATTATACTGTTATCCCTTCTTCTTCAATATCAATGTCAGCATCTTCGGTAACATCTTAAAATTCGCCAACAGAGGGGGAATAATAATCGCATAAGGAAGCGTGAAAAAGCCAATCCGCTGAAATCATTACTGCCAAATATTCTATATAATATTCGTTCTTTCCGTCCTTTGTATATGCGCCGTTTTTAACAGCCGTTCCCGCCTGTGTAATAAGGTCGCAGGCTCTCAAAAGACAATATTTGTCAAGCAGACAATATGTAGGAGCTTCCGTTGAATTAAGCTTATTTCTTATATTGGTGGCTGCAGTAACAAAGGCGGAGCCGTTTCTGTATGCGTCGCTTGTGTTTTTAACCTTGTTAAGCTCCTCTGTTATGTACGGTCCTATTTCCTTGCGGTATTTTTCCATGCCTGCCTGTTTTTCGCTTGAAATATTTTCGCTTGCTTCCGCATTATATGTTTCGTCACGGATAGTGTTGTTAGCTGCATTTGTGAGATTTTTGCCGGCACTGTTCATATCGCTTATAGCTTCTTCCACATCTCTTTTCATATCTTCAATTTTTTTATTAACTGAAAGCTCTGAAGATGAACTGTATTTTACAGAACAAAAAACATCATAATAAAACTGCAAAACCGTAATTTGATCGTCAACATAGGCTACAAAGGCTTTAACAAGGGTTTGATCAGCCGTAAGGGTATTTAATCTGTTGGCTGCGGCTTTATAACCCTTGCACTCCTCTATTGCGTCGTCAAAAACCTCTACAAGCTCTGATGTGGAATAAGAATATTCCAGTGCGCCGTCAATTTTATAATAGGCATATTCAAGAGTCTCGCTGAGACAATAATTAAGAACATCTATTGAATATAATGTAGACTTATTGTTTGCACATATTTTAAGCTTCTCAGCATCCGATTCCGAAATATTGTCTTTAACAGCCGCTGCGGTGGTTGTTTCGGTCTCTTCCTCCGTTGCTGCTTCGGTTTCCGCTTCCGTTGTCTCTTCAGCGGCTTCGGTTACAGCTTCTGTCTCCGCCGAGCCTGTGGAAAGACTGACTGTTTTCGTGTCCGGATCCCAGTTTACAACAAGCCCTGCGGCTTCGCCTACTGCTCTTAAGGGCAGCATCATTGAGCCGTCAATAATACTCGCCGGAACGTCAAGGCTGACAGCCTCTCCGTTCATAATAAATGTATCGCTGTTTGCAGTGATTTCGATTGTGTTTCCATCATTTTGAAAAACTGCTGTTTTTGTGTTGCCGTCCCAGCTGATTTCATAGCCTAACTGTTCAAAAACGCCCCTTAAGGGAATTAAGGTTCTGCCGTTTTCGATTACAGGTTCTGTTGATTGAAAGA
>JAJBVU010000147.1 GCA_020859645.1 Eubacterium sp.
ATATCATATGTACACAAAAATTTAAAGAAAGAAGACTTTCTCTTTATCATTGTAAAAGCATCATCAATGTCTTTTTTATCTGCATCTTCAAGGTCTATATAGAAAACATATTCTTCCGGTCTGTTTCTCATAGGTCTTGAAAGAATTTTTATCATATTAAGGTCAAACATAGAAAGAACTGTGAGAATACGCAAAAGTGTACCCGGTTCGTTTAAAACGGAAAAGGCTATTGTTATGCGTTCTTTATATTCGGTTGGGTGAGATGTATCTCTTGACACAAGAGCAAACTGTGTAAAATTCGAATCATTGTCCTGAATGTGTTCTCTTATGACCTTAAGCCCGTAAAGCTCAGCCGCCTTTGTTCCCCCTATAGCTGCCAAAGGCTTGTTTGTTTCAGCCACTATCTGCATAGCCGCTGCAGTGGAGGCAACCGTCTCTGTAGGCACTTCCGGCAGATTATTCCTTAAATATCTGCTGCACTGGGCTATGGGCTGAGGGTGTGAAATAACCTTTGTTATATCCTCAAATTTTGTTTCGGGCTTAACCGCAAGGTTCTCCGTTATAGGCAGATTAAGCTGAGCCTTAAGAGAAAAATCAAAGTCGAATATAAGAGAGTCAACCGAGGCATTAACCGAGCCTTCGGTAGAATTTTCTATGGGAACAACTGCAAAATCCACACTGCCCTCGGAAAGAGCCGAAAGAACGGCATAAATTGACGGAAAGGGAACAGTTTCTTCATTTTTGGCAAAAAAGTCAGCCGCAGTGTGAGAAAACGTCCCACGGGGACCTAAATAACCGTATTTCATAATTTCCTCCCTATACTAATGGTTTATTATTATTTCCAATTCACATTCTTATTATGTAATAATAACATCAATACAGGTTTTTTACAATAAATTTTTGAAAAAAGAAATTACAGGCTTCAACAAAAAATGTTTGCTTAAAATATGCTTTTGTGTTATACTTTTTTTAATAGGTTTATTAGATAAAGAAAATGATTTGAGGTGTAATTTATGTCCGATAAAAAAACAATATTAAGCTTAATGCAGCCTTCGGGGGACGCAACCCTTGGCAATTATTTGGGGGCTTTAAAAAACTGGCAGAAATTAGAGGATGAGTTTAACTGCATATACGCCATTGCAGACCTTCATACTCTTACAGTAAGACAAGACCCGGCGCAGCTCCGCAAAAACTCTATGCAGGTTTTGGCTCTGTTTCTTGCTATGGGGCTTAATAAGGGCGATAACATTGTTTTCGCTCAGTCTCACGTTTCAGCCCATGCTGAATTGGGCTGGGTTTTAGACTGCTTCACCTATACAGGGGAGCTTTCACGAATGACACAGTTTAAGGATAAATCAGCAAGACACGCCGACAACATAAACGCAGGTCTTTTCACTTATCCCTGTCTTATGGCGGCTGATATTCTTCTCTATCAGGCTGATATGGTGCCTGTAGGGGAGGATCAAAGACAGCATTTGGAAATAACAAGAGATATTGCCGAAAGATTTAACAACATTTACGGCGATGTTTTTAAGGTGCCGGAAGCATATATAGGCAAAGCGGGGGCAAGAATTATGGGGCTTCAGGAGCCTACAAGAAAAATGTCCAAATCCGAAAGCGCCAATGCAAACAATGTCATTCTTTTAAACGATGACTTAAATCAGATTGCAAATAAGATTAAGAGAGCCGTTACGGATTCAGACAGTGTTGTTAAGGCTTCGCCCGATAAGCCCGGCATAACCAATCTTTTGAGTATTTACTGTGCTGTTACAGGGAAAACCCTTGCGGAAGCAGAAGCTGAGTTCGTGGGCGTAGGCTACGGAGCATTTAAGAGCGCTGTTGCGGAAGCGGTTGTTGAAGAGCTTCGCCCCGTTAAAGAGGAGTATGAAAGAATACTTAAGGACAAGGCTTATATTAACAGCGTAATTAAGGACGGAGCCGAAAGGGCAGGCAGAATAGCCTATAGAACCTTAGGCAAGGTCTATAAGAAGGTAGGGCTTATTCCTCCCGTAAGGTGATAACATAAAAGCCGCCGAAGGCTTTTCGGACGGCTTTTGGTATATTATGAAGTGAACTCGATTATTCCGTTGGCAAGCCCTACGGCGCAGCTTTGGCGGAAGTCCGCTGTCTCCAAAAGAGCGGCTTCCTGAGGGTTTGACACAAAGGCAAGCTCCACGAGTATTGCAGGCATTCTCGTAAGCCTGAGAACTGCCAAATTCCTTGCGAAAATGCCTATATTACGAAGATTAATTTGGGCAACAAGGGCGTTGTTGACTGTTTCAGCAAAGCGCATAGCCGTAGTGCCTTCTCTGTAATAGAATGTCTCCGTTCCGCCGATTTGGGGGTCGGTGTTTGAGTTGCAGTGTATGCTGATGAAATAGTCGGCTCCCCAACTGTTGGCTTGGTTTGCTCGCTCCGAAAGACCCAGTGTCACGTCTCCTGTGTGGGAGTATTCTATATCATAGCCTTGAGAGGCTAAAATCTCACCCAAACGAAGGGCTACGTCCAAGTTTATTTCCGCTTCCTTAATACCTCCGATGCCTACGGC
>JAJBVU010000054.1 GCA_020859645.1 Eubacterium sp.
TTCCAGGGGAGCCCCTTCAACCACTTGGGTGCGTCTCCACATGCTTTACGTTATATAGCATATTAACATTAAGATAAAAAGAGCGCAGAGAGTGGGATTCGAACCCACGGTGCCTTGCGGCAACACCGGTTTTCAAGACCGGCTCCTTAAACCACTCGGAAATCTCTGCTGAGGTACGCATTTTTGCGAACAATAAATATAATACACCATTCGAACGTACTTGTCAAGAATTTTTTTCAATTTTTTTGAAAAATTTTTAAATTCACGCAAAACACATTTCACAATCTCTTATCTTTTCTCATACATTTTAATGAAGGAGGCGATTTATACGAACAATCTTTATAAACTGACTGCCGACGCCAAGGAATATTTGAGCCGTTACTATGATATTTTGGAAGAAATGATTTCGGGAATGACTGAAGCCCTTCTGACCGAAAGCATATCCCGCAATTTTATAGTACAGATGACACCCCACCATATAGCGGCAATCGAAATGTCCGAGAACATTCTCAAATACACCTCACTTCGACCCTTAATCGAAATTGCCGAGGGAATTATTTCCGAACAGACCGAAAGCATAGAAAATATGCTGAAAGCAAAACCTGCGTGCGGAATGGTTTTCAACAGCCCCTATGATTTGAGTCTTTATATGAGACGGTTTTCTTTCATTACCGATGCAATGTTTTCGGAAATGGGCAGTGCCTACGCCGACAACAACATCAGCGCCGACTTTATGCGTGAAATGATTCCCCACCACAGGGGAGCTGTACGAATGTGCGAAAATGCCCTTTCCTTCGATGTCTGCTCAGAGCTTAAGCCTGTAATGTATAAAATAATATCCTCTCAGAATAAGGGCATAGCGGAAATGGAAGCCCTTCTATCAAAAATTATATGATGTTGTATAAAATTTGTTAATTTTACACTTTACTAAATTAAAAATCAGGTTTATAATATTAGAACACAAAAAAGCTCTTTTTAAGGAAGTGGACATATGATAAACGGTTTAAAGGTAAAGCTTTTGAACGTAAAGGCGGACAGAGATCTTATAACGAACCAAAATCTTCTGAAGGCTATCCTCTGTCTGTCTATACCTATTGTAATCAATAATTTTATTCAGACAATGTATAATCTGACCGATGCCTACTGGCTGGGCAGAATAGGAACGGAGTCGGTAGCGGCGATTACCCTGGTTTCTCCCGTTCAAAACGTAATAATTCAGTTCGGTCAGGGCATAAGCCTTGCCGGGTCGGTTTTGATTTCGCAGTATTACGGAGCAAAGGACAACAAAAACGCCGCAGATATGGCAAACCACGTTTTCATATGCTCAATGCTGTTTTCCCTTGCGGCGGCTTTTATCTGCTTCGTTGCCACAGCCTTTATTGTTGGCTGGCTGGGGGCAGAGGGAGACCTTGCTGACTCAGCTCAGGTTTATCTTAAAATAGTTGTTTTGGATATGCCCTTTCTGTTTTTGATAAATCTTTACTCGGCGGTTAATCAGGCTCAGGGCAACACAGTCACCCCTATGCTTTTGAATTTTCTGGGCATAGTTTTGAATATGATTTTGGATCCTCTACTTATGTTCGGTCTTAATTTGGGAATTGCCGGAGCAGCTCTTGCGACCCTCAGCGCTAAAATTCCTCCGGCAGTAATCGCTCTTTTGGGACTTGTGAGCCGAAACAAAACAATACATATTGATTTTAAGGGCTTTTCATTTAAAAAGGACAAGCTTAAAGCCATTATAAAGGTAGGGCTTCCCACAGCACTTGGGGGCAGTACAATGCAGTTCGGCTTTCTGCTTATTACGAAGAACGTTCTTAAATACGGCGGAGCAGCTACAGCCGCCTACGGCATAGGCAACAGAATTAACGGCATAATTACTCTTCCCTCAACGGCAGTAGGCTCAGCTACAGCCACAATCGTCGGGCAGAACATAGGAGCAAAAAAGCGTGACAGGGCGGAGGAAGCCTATAAGTTGGCAAGGCTTATTACCGTAATTTTTCTTTTTATCTGCGGAATGATTCTTTCCAGAACCTTTGTAAACACCCCAATAGTGAAATTTTTCTCCGACGATGATGAGGTAATCGCTATGGCTTCGAAGTTTATTTCCATTATGGCATTTTGGTGCTTTACAAACGGCGTTTATAACTCCACAACAGGACTTTTTCAGGGCAGCGGTCACACTTGGGTAAATATGGCGGTAGACGCTTCACGTCTGTGGATTTTCCGTTTCGCCACAATTTGGTTCTGCGAAAATATTCTCCATATGAGGGAGCAAAGTATTTGGTATGCGGTTGTTGTCAGCAACGGTATCAGCGCCGCTCTGCTCTATTTTGCTTATAAGGCAGGACTTTGGAAAAAGGATGTTATTCAAAAAGCAGAGCAATAAAATAAACAAAAAAGCACTTGAAATTTGAAATTAATAAGTGTATAATTTAAATACAGATTACTATATTACCTATAAGAAAAAGCCGTCACTATTTGCGTGTAGTACGGCTTTTCTTATGTCTGTTTTTTATCATCGGTGCAATTATGTATTTTGTGCAG
>JAJBVU010000207.1 GCA_020859645.1 Eubacterium sp.
GGGATATATAAGAGCAGCAACCATAAATGTGGATAAAATTTCTTTTCAATCATTTTTACACCTTTTCTCTATTAAAATTCCCCTTTACATACAATTTATCGTATAAATTATAGCGGTTTCTTTTTGTTTTTGGCCTTCATTTCATATAATTTCCAATACTTCATTAGAGTGTAAAACAAATGCTGTAAACTTGAATAAATTCCTGCCCAACCATCTAAAAATCCAAATCGGATAATATAGGCTCTAAAAAATCCATACATCCCATGCACAAACGCAGAACCTACACTTACACTTTTTCCTTTATCATAACTGTCTTTAGCCCAAATAGTAGTGTAGTAACCTGCTTTGTCAAGCCATTGTTGCCACGATTCATAAGTATGGTGCTCAACCATCCCATGTAATTTTTCCTTTGGTAAATTACATATAGGTCTTTCATGCACTTTGTTTTCCCAATAAACACTTTGCACTGGAAACAATCGCCATACTTCATCTGGCGCAAAAATCCCATACTGATATTCAAAACCAAATGCTTTTATCTTTCTCATAAAGCTATATTGCTTCACCACATTTTCATCCATTACTTTTTTTACCGATTTTATCAAATCTTCTGACATTCTTTCATCAGCATCTAAATAAAGTACATAATCTGTTTGAATTTTTGTAAGAGCAAAATTACGCTGTGCAGCAAAATCATTATCCCATTTCCGAAACACTACTTCAGCACCATGTTTATTTGCTAAATCAACTGTTCTATCTGTGCTGCCAGAATCAATCACTAAAATATTGTTGGTACATTTCTGAGCATTATTTATGACTTCGACAATATTTTTTTCTTCATTTTTAGTTAGAATAACAACTGATAATGTCTTCATATTCATTCCTCATAATATACAAAATATCTAATTTACTGCCCACTTTTTTCTATTTTATCCCCTTTTAACACTCTCCATGCCGTTAATTGACGGGCAGCTTTTATTTTATTGGACAAAGCCTCAGGTATCTTTTTATTTATTTTATATATTTGCTCATCATTTGTCCATAAATAATGATTAAAAACCGTGCCGTTATCGTCAAACAAACTGGAATCAATACTGCTATAAGTATCGCCCTTTTTACTCACCATTTCTGCCAAAGTAGGTATGATCTGCAAATGACAACCTACTTTATTCTCTGCAAGTAAGTCTTTGCTCACATTCTTACCATAAAATATACAGGGAACTGCTGATAACGTCTTTAAATCCACTTCTTTGGCAAAATTGAACCGTTCAGCATGGTCGCCTGTTATTACAAATAGTGTATCCGGTTTGTCAGCTTCAACATTTTCAATAAAATCACCTATGCTTTGATCAGCATACCAGATATGCCCAATTTCATTTAAAGTTTCTTCATCAGAACATATCGTATCCGGTAATCTTTGTTTTATTTCCTCTTTTGGAAAACCTTTGGCAACAACGTCTATATTATAAGGCGGATGCTTACTTGTCGTTAAAATAATAATGAATATTTTTTCATGTTTTTCTTTATTCAAATATTTTTCTACATATTTGAACAATACTTCATCGGGGCATCCCCATGAATTTCCGCCTTCATACTGAAAATCACCTGCGCAATAAAATTCATCAAAATTTTGCGACAATGTAAACCTTTTTATATCCTGCCAGGCCTCAAACCCGCCGTACCAAAAAACTGTTCTATATCCTAAAGCTTTCATGACACTGCCGATTCCTGTGCCATACTTTGTTTTATAACTTTCCGGCTGGCTGTTAGGATAAATACCGGCATCAGCTAATCCCGTCACAAAACCATTGATTGTCGGCATCGTTCCAGTTCCCTGTGCCAACATAAAATCAGTTTTAAAACAGTTAGGTGAATTAAGGAATTTTAATTCCTTTGGTACTAATTCCAAATTTTCATATTCTGGTAAAAATGGCCATAAAGCATGACTTTCACCAACTATAAGGACTACATTATCTGGTTGCTCCTGTAATTTGGGAATGGTAACAACCTTTTTAAAAGCATCGTCAATACTATCTGCTGAAGGATTCCCACCTAACAATTCTATTTTTTGTCGCAGCACGTTTGCACTGATATTTACATTATTAATTTTTTTATTCTCTCAGTAATACTTTTAACTCGGTATAATGCCTGCCCATCGTCTAATATGGCCTCATTAAGTAAATTTGACTTAAGCCGTTCGGCATTTTCACAATTTACTGACTTAGTATAACTAAAAGCGCCGCCAAAACGAACAAATATCCAAAATATTGTTAAAAATATTATTATACCTAAGCTATATAACCATCTTCTAGTTTTACTGGCAACCTTGATCACATATGTTCTTGTATCTAAAAACTTACACAATATCCATGCTAATATAATCCCGCATATAATTGCTGCCGGCAAACGCCACAAGAGCTGGTATTCATTAACAGCAGTATCTACGATAGCACTGATATCATCATACATACCATTAATGAGAATTATATAGAAACCGGAATTAAAAATTTTATAAAAAGGTATAATTGCAAAAAATAATAAAGTAA
>JAJBVU010000296.1 GCA_020859645.1 Eubacterium sp.
ATTAAAAACAGCCTTATTTTTCTTTTTAAACCCTTTGTTTTTTTATAGTCAAGCTTTTTAAAAGCATTTTTAAGCTCGTCTCTTTCCATATATTCTCTGAGAATACGTGAAACCTCGAAAACGCTTACGTCTGAGGCGCCGCACATAGCCCTTATGCCCCAGCTGACAGAGTTTACATATTCGCCCTCTGCAAGATAACCGTATCTGCCCCTTGCCCCTTCAGCGGAAGCAAGCATTTCTTCAAGTCTTTTTGTGCATTTAAATATATTGTCGAGACGCTCTCTTTTAAAGCTTGTTGTGGCTGATCTTTTATGAACAATATATTTATAATAAATTCCTTTGTTATAAGCGACGCTTTTTAAAGGTCCGGCGTATACATCATAGAGAAAAACCGCATCCTGACCTGTGGATAAATTTCCCGATTTTATGTCGTTTTCAAGTAAAAATTCACGTCTGAACATTCTGTTCCATACGGCAGTAACAACCTTAAATTCCTTTGGAAAGTTATCCCAAAAGCCCTGAAAGTCAAAAGCACCTTCAATCTCCGGAACGGAAACATAGTCGGGAACAAGCCTGTCCCCCTTTTCCTTCAGACACTCCGACCCGAAAACAACTAGATCCGCTCCGCAGCTTTTTGCCAAATTAAAATTATCTTCAATAAGATTGGGATAAAGTATATCGTCGGGGTCGCAGAAATATATTCATTCCCCCACGGCGGCACACTGACATTCATTTCTTGCGTAACCGTTACCCCCGTTCTTTTTATGTATAACCCTTACGTTAGGATTGTTTTTTGCATATTCATCGCAGATTTCTCCGCTTTTATCCTTTGAGCCGTCATCAACCAAAATAACCTCAAAGCTTTTATGGGTTTGGCTCAAAACCGACTCCATAAAGGGTCTTAAATATTTTTCGGTATTATAAACAGGCACAACAACAGATACATCCACAAAATCAGCCTCTCTTTAAAATTCTTTTAATCTTTTTTACAAAAACATAAAAATACGAAAAAGCAGTATAAAACCCGAAAAGCCGGTGCTTTAAAAGAAACATTCTTACCCTTCGGCGGCCGCCCTTAACATCTTTAAGGTCTAATCTTGAAAAGCCCTCTTTTACGTTGGGTCTGCCCATATATTCCTTAACGGTGTTATACATTTTTAAGGGAGAAAGAGCCGTTAAATATCTGAAGCTTCCCGAAGCGGAATATACATAAGAGCGGTAAACCAAATCCTCATATCTGCCCTTAACATAGTCGCAGCTTTCAACCACCTCTTTCAGCCTTTCCGCAAGTATATAGGTTATCTCAAGTCTGCCCTCTTTATAAACTGTCATAGCTCCCCCCTGCCGCCTTATATAGCTGTAATATATGTTGCTGTTATAAACAATTCTGTTAAAACGGCTTTCATATACATCATATACAAACAGGGTGTCCTCCCCTACCACCACATCCTTTGCCCGTATATTGTTTTTAACCAAAAGCTCTCTTAAAAACATTCGGCACCAAATCGTGGTTTCAGCCTGTCTCTCTTGGGGAAAGTTATCCCAAAAGCCTTTATAGTCAAGGCAAACTGTTTTCGGCGGAGAAAAGCTTGCCTCATTAACAAGTCTGCCGCCTTCGTCTCTTAAAAAATTATAGCCGAAAACACAGACCTCAGCCTTATACTTTTCCATAAGCCTGAAATTGTCCTGAACCAAAGAAGGGCTTATTATATCATCGGGGTCGCAGAAGTAAATATATTTGCCGCAAGCTATGTCCATACCGGCGTTTCTCGCGCTTGCCACGCCGCCGTTTTTCTTGTGAATAACCTTAATTCGGCTGTCCTTTTCCGCAAAGCTGTCGCAAATTTTGCCGCAGCTGTCCGTTGAGCCGTCATCAACCAAAATAATCTCTATGTTGGTGTGTGTCTGCCCAAGCATAGATTTAACCGATGAAACCAAATATTTTTCAACATTATAAATCGGTACAATCAGAGAAACATCAGTCATAAAATCACTCCGTCAAAAAAACTCTGCTGAAAAAATTGCCCAAAACGAAATCTGTTGAAAATTCGACCGCACTGCGAAAACAGCCTTCTGTCATTTTTGCGTAAGCATTCTCGTCCTCTGCAAAATGCACTAAAGCTTCCGCCGCCCTTTCAACCTCCCTGAAGGGATAAACCTCTCCGTTAATTCCGTTTTTAACAAACTCGCCGTTATATCTCCAGTCGTTTGCAATAACAGGGGTGCCTGCCGCAAAGGCGTCCAGAACCGTCCCGGCTAAGCCCTCCCCCTCATAATATGTGGGAAAAAGCAAGGCAAAATATTCCGAAAGAGTTTTAACCCCTTCGTCAGCCTCTTTAACTCCCCTGTAGCTCATTATATCCTTATATTTATCACGCAGCTGTGAAAATTCTTCCTTAAACTCACTGTCAATTTTCCCCCACACATCAAGCTCAAAGTCTCTTTCACCCGAAAGCTCGTTTGCTCTTTTCACGATTTCACAGGCATCCTCTATGCCCTTTTCCTTAACCACTCTTGAATAAGTGCAGACCTTAAAGGGCTTTTTTAAAACCCTGTCTCTTACGTGTCTTTCTTCCGGCAGGCTTCTGAAATTAGGCATATAAACCGCATTTTCAAGCCCCAGTTTCTTAAGGTCATTAACCAAAACAGTGCTTTCCGCATAAACCCCCTCAAAGGATTTTGCGCACCGCTTCAAAAAAGGCTTTCGGCTGAGCAGCTCAGCAAGCCAGCCGCCGATTACAACATAATGAACATCTTTTCTGAAAAGCTTTTTCAAAGCATAGCACAAAGGCAGAAACACCTTAACCCCGTTTGGCGCAGGCAGAATTATAACCCTTTCGCAGCTTAAAAAAGCCTTAACGCAGTTTTTTAAAAGCCCGAAAGGGTTCTTCTTCCAGCCATATGTATTGACAACAAAAATTTCCTTTTCACCGAAATCATTTTTAAGCCGGTTTATAAGCTCAAAGCACTTAACAGCCTGACCTGTGGTGAAGTCCTCTCCCCTGCCGTAAACCCCTATAACCCCGACCTTCTTCATACGCCGACACCTTTCCCGATTATATCGCTGTATTCAACCGTATTTCCGCTGTAAATTTCAAGCATTTGGTCGACAACTCTGTCCCAGTTATATTTGGAGGTTATATAATCGCTTGCCCCTTCTCTGTATCTCATAACCTCAGAGGGGTTATCGATAAAATATTGAATCCTATCCCTTATATCATCATCATTTCTGTTTTTAAACAGAGGAGCCATATCCTCCACTACCTCTGCATTTTCGGGAATATCACTGGCAAGCGTACAGCAGCCGAAGCTCATAGCCTCCAAAAGAGTATTAGCCATTCCCTCTAAATTTGAGGGCAAAACGAACATATAACAGTTTGAATAAAGCTCGTCTATAACCTCACCCTTTACAAAGCCTATAAAAACTATTCTTTCATCGCCTTCAGCCATTTTCTTAAGCTTGTCAAAATATCCGCTGCCATGCTCCGCTCCTCCGGCTATAACAAGCTTTTTATCGGTCTTGACACCTTTAAAGCCTTCAATAAGGTGGTGAAGTCCCTTTTCGGGAACAATTCTCCCCAAAGAAAGTATGTAGCTGTCCTTTTCAAGACCGAATTTTTCTTTTATAATATTCGGCTCCTTCTTAACAGGCTTGTCAATTCCGTTGGCAAACAAAACCGCTTCGGTTCCGTATTTTTCTTTTATATATTCCTTCATATTTTGGCTTAAAACCAAACAGACGTCGGCGTGCTTCGCCGCCATTCTCTCACCCAGCTCCAAAAATCTTTTTGCAAAGCCGCCCCACTTGTCTCTGAGACTGTCGATACCATGTAAAGATGCAACGCACCTAAGCCCGAAAAGCTTTGCAAGAGGGATCATAATACATGAGCCGGAAGCACGGTAGCTGACTACGTCATATCTTGCGAAAGCGGCATGAAGAGTAGCCAAAAAAGAATAAAGTGGTACGCTTAATCTGCCGTCGGTAGTAGGCACTGTCACTATCTTAACTCCCTTATAGCTTTTTATGGGCTTTTCGTTAAACTCCCTGCCGAAAATGTTGTTGCTTCCTCTGTTGTATGCAACAACCTTATGACCTCTCGCTGCCATTCGAACAGCGTGCATTTCAACGCCCTTTTCTATTCCGCCCTCGTTAGAGGGTATTCTTTTATGACCTATAATAGCTATTTTCATATTGCCTCTTCCCTCTTTATCTCATTTTTATTTTATTCTTTTTGCCGGAACCCCTGCCCAAACAGACCCGGGCTCTTCAATAGATTTTACAACAACTGCATTTGCACCTATTTTAACGCCGTCGGCAATATAAATATTTCCCAAAACCTTACAGCCGGCGCCCAAATAAACATTGTTTCCCAAAACAGGAGCTTCTTCCCTGCCGCCCTTTGCCCCGACAACGCAGCCGGACTGAACTCTCAGGTTTTCGCCTATTTTAGCTTTGCTGTTAATTATAACTCCCACACAGTGAACAACAGCCAAGCCCTTTCCGCAAACATTTGGCGGAACAGATATGCCCAGCTTTACGCCGAGCCTGTGAAAAGCAAAGTGCCTGTATGCCCTAAGCAGCTTAACAAACAAGCCGTTTCCCTTTTGGTTAAGGGCATATTCATATTTACGAAGAGCTGTCTCAAACCTAAAGCTTTCATCGGTAAAGGGTCTGGGCTTATTCCTTTTACAGCCCAAAGCCAGCCCGTCCGCTTCAATATATTCTTTTAAATCTTCCTTTGTTTTAATCACAAATAACCCTCTCCCACTCCGAGCAGATTTTATCCGCCGAAAGATCGGTTCTGACCATAGCTGCGGCTTTGCCGAGACGCTTACCCAGTTCCGGCTCATTAATAACTCTGAGTATTGCCGAGGTCAAAGCTTCCTTGTCACCCACCGGCACCAAAAGCCCGTTTACGCCGTCCTTTATAACCTCTCTTGTTCCCCCTGCGGGGCAGTCGGTACAAATACAGGGCAAGCCCAAAGCCATAGCCTCAAGCATAGAGTTTGAAATTCCTTCATAGTCAGATGAGCTTACAAACATAGCCGCATCCTTAACAAGATTGTGTATATCCGCTGAAAAAGGAAGTATAACAGCCTTTCCCCCAAGGTCATTGTCGGTTATATATTCTGCAAGCTCGTCCCTCTGATAACCGTTGCCGAAAATTGTAAGCCGATAATCGTCTCTGACCTTACACACCTCTTTAAAGGCGTCTATAAGCAGCTTTAAATTCTTTTGAGGAACAAGTCTGCAAAAATTCACAATATCCTTTCTTCTTTCACCCTCATAGGGTTCAGGAAGTCCTTCGGAGACAGGGTTGCCCACCACATAGCCCTTTTGTTTTATTTTTTCTCCGAAATAGTCTTTCTCTTCCTCAGTCTGAAAAACAACCTTGTCCGCATTATTAAAGAAAACATTTGCCCCAAGTCTTGCTAAAAAGTCATTGTCATATTCCGCTTTGGGGTCGTTTCTCTGAGAAAGAATAAGCTTTGTTCCGAAAAGCTTTTTATAAATATATGTATAGTCATAGCCTCTGAAAAGAGCTATAACCAAATCAGTCTTGTTTTTTCTGTTATATTTAATGAAAGAAAAAATTCTTTTAATATGCTTTAAAACAACATTTTTTGAATAAGGCAGTCTGTATGTTTGAATACCTTCCTTTAAGGGATAGGTTCCCTCCTCGTCATAATAAAGTATGCTTACGTTATGCCCTCTTTCGATTAAATACCCTGCAAGGGCAACAGACACTCTTTGAGCGCCGCCCCGTCCTATTTTTGTAACAACAAAAACTATGTTCATACAAACATCTCCTTGTCTTTCGCAAAAATGTTTATATTTTTTCAATAAGTTTCAATCTGTTTTTCCTTCTCTTCGTCTCTCTGTATGCAGTAGGAAAGAATAACAACTGCCAAAGCAAGCCCCGTATTAAAGCGGTAATACATATTTTCTGTCAGAAAGCACCCCCAGCAATACCCCAAACAGGACATTACAAAAAGCCCCAGTTTTCCGTCCGCCATTTGAACAAGCTGTTTTACTCTGAACCTGAAAAAAGTCCAAGCCCAAATTATATAGCCTATCATACCCAGCTCTATATACTGCCTTAAGAAATCGTTGTGAATATCCCCTCGCCAGTCGCCCCCTACGTCAATTACGCCATGGGCAATATTATATGAAATAAAGCCGAGACCCTTGCCCAAAAAGGCAATGCTGAAGTCATAATAGTCTTTCATATAATGAAAAACCTCTTGTCTGCCCATTGTGTTTATGTTAAATGTTTCAACCACAACGTCAAACAGCGTACTGTCTATGGCGGCAATATACAAAAATGCGCCCGCAACCATAAGAATACCTGTTACGGCAAAATAGCTCTTCAAATTAATTTCACTGAGCTTACAGCCTATAATATAAATAACAGCTGTCAAAACCGCCCCTGTTACGGCGCTTCTCTTAAAGCCGGAAAAGAAGCATAAAAAGGCAGGCAGAAGAAAAATAAGGTTATACCTCTTGTTTTCCTTCATAGTCAAGACAAGATATATTATAAACAGACCCATACCGTGGGCATAGGCAATTCTTTCAATATCACCGAAACAGCCTGTAACTGCTCCCTTTGTCAGAATAACATTTATATAATCGTTAAAAAATGCCGCCGCACCGTATTCCGACGCAAGCCCTATAAAAAACATTATATAAGCCGCCAAAAGGGCTGTCAGCTGATAATAAACTCCCTTTTTCCCGAAAAGATAAACAGCTGATGCCGCCGCAAGTATGGCAAGAATTTCATAAGAGGGCCAAAAGAACCCTCTGACAATAACCCTTATTCTTGTAAGGTTCAAAACCCAAACCATAAGAGACCATATCATAGATATTATGTAAGGAATTGTTAAAACCCCTGCATATTTTAAAACCTTAACCATTCTTTCCGGCTCAGGAGAAACCAAAAAGGCAAAAAAGGTAAACAACACAAGCAGAATTGCGGCAATATAACAATAAAGGAAATAAATTCCTCCGAAGCTTATACCCCCTGTGTATAAATAATACATAGGTATACTCAGTGCAAAATACATAAATTTAACAAATGCTTTTTTCATTGCCGTCAATCCTCTGTTATAAGCTGCCGCCGAAAGCCTTTCACTTACAGCGGCAGCTGAAAATATCAATTAGTCTTTTAATGCCTTTTTAAGCTCTTCAAGCTGTTTTGAAATATCACTGCCCGAATAGCTTGAGCCTAAAGCGCTCTTTCCGTTTTCCGAAGCTTTATTATTTGTTTCATTCTGAGCCTTGTTTTCAGATGCCGCCGCAGCGGTTCCGCCGTGACCCATGTATCCGTTTAAGGCATCGTCATTGTCAGTTACCGTAAAGCTTGTTTTTCTCATAGACCTGAGCATAAGGTCTTTAATCTGATAAACGCCCTCTTCTCTTGCTTCGGCTATACCTATGGCAAAGGCAAGCTTACAGCCTGCTGTTTCGTTATAAACGTTAACAGCCTTAATAATTTCATCACAGTATGCCGCAGCTCTTTCACCAGTCATATTTTCTGCAAACACAAGAAGCTGACCGGCGCTGTTTACGCCTATGAAGCAGTCTCTCTCGCCTGAGAATACGCCCTGCATGATTTTAACAAGCTGTAAAATCATGCCGTCCACAACCTCAACGCCGTAAATTCTGTTTATGTCTCTCAGATTTTCTATTCTCACAGACATACATACAAACTCACCCTTAACAGGTGTTTTTCCGTATTTGGAAAGAAGTCTGTCGCAGGCAGCTCTGTTAGGAATATTAAGCTTATGGTCAACATAAACATAATATTCGAATATGTCTATAAGTCTGCCTAAAATAATTGCTCCCAAACAGCCTACAATACCGAAGGCAAGGGCAATCAAAAGAGCATATCTGCCTATGGCAATGCCTTCATCAACGGCTATGCCCGAAACAAGCTGAATGTTCTGTGCGCCTATATATTCGTTATATTCATCGTTTGTAACCTCCATAATCTGGAAGAGGTTATCGGCTTTTTCAACAAGGGTGTCGATCATTTCCTGAGCTTTCTGCCTTGCTTCCTCAGTGTTTGTACTGTCTGAGCCTCTGTATACGTCTAAAATATACTGGCAGTACGCCACCTCAACCAGTGCTTCGTCATAGTCTGTCTGAAGGTCGGCATACTTTGTTAAAAGAGTATCATATTCAACAGTCTGGTCTGCATCGAAAATTTCTCCTGTTTCGTTGGTATACCAGTAGCTGTCAACGTCGTCTAATATATACTCATATGTAATATCGGTGTTGCCCGACTCTCTCATCATTGTTACATAGGCTTCAATTACGCCCTCTACATATGCAATTTTCTGTGCGGCGTTTTCGTTTGTGAGAGTATATTCGTCAATTCTGTTTTGATATTTAGCAAGAAGAACGTCCTTTGCATCGGTTATGTGATTATCCAAAATATAAGCATAGAGATCCCACACATCAATATTTTTAAGCAGAAGGAATTCCTTTTGAAGGTCGGAAAAATTATAGCCCGTAGCGGATGAACGGAACTCCTCGTCAGCCCCTTCGGCCCTTTTCTTCGTTTCATCGTTAGCAGATGAAATAGAGCTTCTTAAAATTTCAGCCTTTTCGAGGTAGTCATAGCTTCCCTTGTTTATTTTTGAAATATCATTAACAGCGGGAACAGATGAGTTTATATGCTCCTCGCCGTAAAATGAAATATAGGAGTTTAAAAGCTCGTCCAAAAACTGCCTTGCAAAGTCCTCTGTATTGGGCGCCATTCCGTTTTTAACCGTAAATGCAATTCTGTATTCAACGGGCTTTTCCGTAACCTCTTCACCGTTTGCTATAGTTGCCTCATCAAGGGCTATTTTCTCTTCGGTTCTGAGAGCGTCAACGGAAACGCCTGAACGCATATCGTCTATATTATAGCCGGAATAGCTTATGCCAAGCTTAGAAAACACCTCAGAAATAACGCTTGAAGAATAAATCTCCGTTGTGTCAATTTCACTGCCGTCCGGAGCAAGCCCCGAAACTGCGTCCTCGTTTGCATATTTTATAATAGCGCTTGCGGTGTAGGTCTGTTTGCTTTTTAAAACCGCATAGCCCAAAATACCGGCAACTGCCGAAATAAGTATAATCAAGAGCTGAAATTTTTTGATATAGCCCATTATGTCAAATTTTTTCATAATGCCTGATCTCTTCCGTGTTTTTTGCTGCGTGTCTGAGTCTTAAGAACCGCAAAAATAATCAAAGCCACAAGTAAAATTATTGTTCCTTCAGCGGCGTTTTTAAGCCCTGCGGCAATAATTTCGCTCTGTTCCTCATCTGTTATAACAACATATCCGTCTGAGCTTTTGCTCTCATATTCAACAACCGTCTCCTTGGCAAGCTGCGCATATTCGCTTAAGCCTGTTTTAAGGTTTTCAATCATAACCTCAGCCTGTTCTCTTAAAGCCTCGTTGTCGCTGTGAGACTGAAGAACGCTGATTATATTGTTGTTTGATTCAATGCTTGCCAAATAAGAAGCCGCTGCGGAGGCTGCGTCCTCGGCATTTTTCGAAAAATCGTCAACTCCAAGCTTTGTTCTGGACATATAGAACTCGCCGTTTTTATCACGTGTGGGAACAAGCACAATAGTCGCCATATCCCTTTCATACATATTTATAACCTCTATGTATGTCTCATACATACCATGCTTTTTCTGATAGTCCTTATCCAAAAGAAGATTTTGATAATTCTTTTTAACTATGTACTGCTGTCTGTCCTTTGATATTCCGTTCTGCATAATAAAGGACTTATAGTTTTCAAGAGAAACACTCTTATAGTTGGTAATTTTTTTATAAAGCGTTTTAAAGCTTTCTCCCGACTCCGATGAAACAAAGGTGCCTGCCGAATGGCTCATAGCCAGCATATATTTTTCAACCTCTTCAGCCTTTGTTGTTAAAATATCGTTTATATCCAAATAATCCGCTGTTTCGATTTCGGAAAAATCCAAATCCAAAACATTTGTTTTTCTTGAATATGCTTCGGTAAAGTATTCCTGAAGGGCTGTTTTATAATAATCCATAACCTCGGAAGCCCTGAAACTGCCCAAGCCGTTTTAGCCGAAAACATAACTGAATATTCCGTTGCCACATAGGGCTTATCCAAAGATACGGAGTCGTTTATTCTGACCGGTCTTACGGTAAAGCCGCTTTTAAGTGTCTCGGCGTCAACGTCATAGCCCCCTTGGGCAATGATTTTTTCCATAACCGCATCATCTGTCAGCTCGCTGGCAGTAAACTTTGTTTTATTGGGGTTTAAGCCGCTTGATGACTCAAGGTAATTAAGACCGACGGTCACCTTGCAATAAAGAGCTTCCTCTGCGCTTGATGTAAAAAAGCTTACGCCGAAAAAAAGCACAGCCGCCAAAGCAAGGGGAATTACCCTTCTTTTTAAAACAGGCTGGTTTCTTTTTATCATAGCAAAAATATTTCTTTCATCATCGGCAATAATAAAATACGCCGCTGCCAAAATCAGAATTAATGGGATAAGCTTTAAAACAAAGCTTATAATATCAATAAATATCATTTTCTGTCACCTCTGTTTCTTCAACAATTTCTTCTTCCGTTTCGTCACCGGCTTCCCCTTCCTCGCCGTGAAGGGTCACCGTTATAAGCTCGGGCTTGTTGTTAATTCTGGGAAATTTTTCGTGACCCCCTAAGCCTCTGCTTACAATAAGCTCACTGTTTTGAAGCTCATATTCTCCTCCCGAATATTTGGGGAAAAGTCCTCCCCCTGAGGGGTGAAACACGCCCCTTCCGCCGGGAAGTCTTATAAGACCGCCGTGAAAATGCCCTGCAAAGCACAAATCCACATTTATGTCATCCAACATATCATAAAACAAATCCGGATGGTGAGTTATGAAAATCTTAAAAGCGCTGTCATCCGCCGCTTCAAGCTCTTCAACCTTATATCCGCCCCACTGTTCAAACTCTTCGGGGCCTGTTCCCACTGCGCCTATATCTATAACGTTTCCTCTGATATTTTCGGTGTAAACGCTTTCTCTGCAGAAAACAGCGCCTGTTTCATCGATATATTCGTCAATGGGGGTTGTGACGCCGTCCACTCCGGAATGCATCATAATGCCCTCGTGGTTTCCGTAGCAGTAATAAACAGGGGCAATTTCAACCAGCTCTTCGCAAAGCTCCACAGCCACGCTGACATCGGGGTTTGTATATGTAACCATATCACCGGCTATTAAAATAAGGTCGGGGCTTTCGTTTTTCACCGCTTCAACCAAAACGCTGTTGCCCTCGCCGTATTCCGCACAGTGGAGATCCGCCAAAACACAAAGCTTAACCTCGCCGCTGATTTTTTTCGACTCAACGTCATAATATGTAATACCGAAGCTTTGATTGTCATAAACGTTACAGCCTATATATCCGCCCGCTAAGGCAATTATAACAACTACGACCGCAAACAGCCTGAGCCTGCCCTGTTTTTTCTTTTTCCTTATATATTCAATCTGTTCAAGCCTGATTTCTTCAATCATTTATCTGCTCCCCCTGTTCCCTCTTCGATAGCCTTCATTTTGTCAATTCTCTGAGACAGCCTTTCGGGAAAAGCATCCGCCAATGTGTTTATACAGCCCTGCATAAACCTAAGCTCTGTTATAAACTGCTCCGCAGCCGCCTTAAGCTCCGAGTTTAAAGCCTCCTCGGCTCTCGCTCTGTTCTGCTCCGCAATTTTCTCCGTCTCGGTTAAAATTCTCTCAGCCTTTTCCCACGCACGGGGTTCAATGTCTTTAACCCTGTCCTTAAGCTCGCTGTCCGAAATGCCCGAAATAAGCCCTTCCCTTGAGCTTTCGTCAAACTTAGCCGCCTTTTCGGACATAAGCCTAAAGTCCTCCTCTCCGAAGCCCTCGGGCAGCCACTCAGGTCTTAAAGCCGCCGCAGGCTCGCTTTGAGGCTCTCTGTCGAGAACTCCGCTTTCCAATACGGATGTGACGCTTTCTTCAAGCTTAGCCGCTTTTTCCTTTATAACCTCAAGCTTTTCGCAGGTCTCTTCAAGGCTTTTGACATAGCGCACAACGTCTTTTTTCTTATATCCGCCGAAAACGTTGGTTCTGAAATACTTTCCGTAAGCCATATTTTTTTATCCTTCCTTAAACAAAAGTTAAATTCTTTCAGCACTTCTTAAACCGCATTATATAACAATTTTATCACATCTCACCAACAATAGCAAGTAATTTTGTAAATTTTCCATACATTTTAACTATAGCTTATCTTTATGTTTATAGTTTTTCTGTGATAATTACCTTGACAAAATCCTCTCGGGGGGGGGTATAATTAAGTCGGATATTGAAAATATCCGGCTTAACCGACAGTTTTTCTATTTTTAAGGGAGTGAAAACTAATGAAAAAATTTAATTTAAAAAGCGGATTGTGCGGATTTATGGCAGGTATTATGGTTACGGCGGCTGTGCCTGTTTTGGCTTATAACGGCTCTATGAATATTCTTGCAACATTTAAGAATATAAAGATCTATATTGACGGCGCAGAGCTGACGCCCCGTGATTCGGCAGGCAATGTTCTCGAACCCTTCATCTATAACGGCAGTACCTATCTGCCCATTCGTGCCGTCGGTGAAGCCGTAGGCAAAACCGTAAGCTATGACGCAAATTCAAATTCCGTTTATTTGGGCAACAGTTCAAACTCAGGGGCAACATCTTATTCAAACTCCCAAGGTATTAAATTAGAACCATATCAAATAAGCGAAGGCTGTGAAGCAAAGAATATAGAATTGGGCGGCATAACTTATAAAAATGCTTTGCAGTTTGGTTCTATTGCAAATTATTATGATGAAGTTTATGCATATTATAATTTATCCGGACAGTATACATCGGTAAACTTGGTTTATGGTGGAATTGATAATAGTGGTTCTACTGATGATACAGCAACCATAAAATTTTATGGAGATAATATACTTTTAAAAGAGGCAAATATAAATTACGGTGAACTACCCAAAAATCTTGCACTGAATGTTACAGGTGTATCGCAACTTACAATTGAGGTTGATAGAGATTATGAAAATTCATGGTTTTTAATTGGCATAGGCGATACGTATTTTAAATAAAACTAAATACATATTTATTAAAAAGCACTTGTTGAAATATACGGGTGCTTTTTCTATGCGTCAATATAATTTAATTGTTGAACAAATTAAGTAAAGAAAGCAGAGCTTCAGGCAGCCGACAAGGCTCCCCTTGAGGGTGTTCAGAACTTTTGCCTACGACAAAAGCCGGTCTTTCAGACCGGCCTGATGTCTTTCAGGTTCTCACTGTCACACAAAAGTGTGACTGAGAGGTGAGGTCCTTACTCTGTCTCCGAGCTTCCTTCAATCTGCCGTCCCTCGTGGTTCATATAATACTCCCCTCTCAATATCAGCTCACTTACCGGCACGATTTCATAGCCCTTTTCCTTAAGTCCCTTTATAATCGTGTCCAAACAGTCCGGCGTATACTTCGTATCGTTGTGAAACAAAATTATTGAGCCGCTGCCTAAGTGCTTGTGAGACAAAACCTGATTTATCTCCGCTTCAACCCCCTGTTCCTTCCAGTCCAAGCTGTCCACGTCCCACTGTATGCTGTAATATCCGCACTCCTTCGCAGCATTCAAAACCGTATCGTTATACTCCCCGTAGGGCGGTCTGTAAAGTTCCATATCAATCCCCAATAGCTCCTTCACCTTGTTATGTACCCCCGTAATCTCCGCCTTGTTTTGCTCCAAACTCAGCTTGCTCCCATGAGGGTGCGTATTCGAGTGGTTCCCGATGTCATGCCCCGCCTCATACATCTTCTTAACCTCCTCCGGATACTTGTCAACCCAATACCCGCATAGAAAAAACGTCGCCCTCACATCATTCGCCTTAAGTATCTCCAAAATCTCGTCCGTGTCCTCCGCTCCCCAAGCCGCATCGAACGATATGGCAATCTTGTTGTCATCCCTGTCCACACAATAAATCGGCAAAGCCTTCTTCGCCGCTGCAACCTCCGCCGTTTTCGACAGCATAAAAGGTCTTATTCCCAATAAACCTACAAGGCAAACCAACCCCAAAACCACAGCATACACAACTGCCGAATTATTGCCAACTTTATTTATAAATTTTCTGATCTTGTTTGCCATTATAAACCACCTGTTTTTTACTATATTATGAGAAGATTACAGCTTTTATCATAAATATTTTACATACCTGTTGCAAGTAACTGCAAAAAGTTTTATGTTGTAAAAAACTTTTCATAACAATTTCTCTTTGGATATGCCTTGATTGGATAATAATAAAGACTTTCACTATCCGGCTTTATTTTAGTCGAATCAGCGAAAGTCCTTTATTATGAAACATTAAAAAATCACGGTTTTACATGTAAGCCCTCGGCAAAGGAACTGTTATATTTGAGCATACTCTTTCGGGCAATCTTCATTGCTTCCACAGATTCCTCTGCTTCTTTTATTGTTTCGGCAATGGCTTTTTTCTCCTTGCCCTTTGCTTCATCTTTTTTAAGTCTGAGATCAACAAGACCTTTTTCGATTTCTGTGATATTTTGAAGGTATTGTTCATATACGCTGTTGGAAAATTCCACATCACGTTCATCATTAAGAAATATTTCTCTTACAGAAGTAAGCAGCTTAGCTGACTGCATTATTGTATTTTTCTTGCCCATAAGACCGACTGAGCCTACAGCACCGCCGACTCCGGCGCCGACCCCTACTCCCAGTACTGCACCGCCGCCCACAACAGCAATAGTTCCGCCGAGCATCCCGGCTCCCCCTGCCGCAATCGCACCGCCGCCGAGATATGCAAGACAGGCACTGGTTAATGCCGCTCCGCTTAAGCCCGCAAAATTCGAGCCTACCAATGCAACAGCTATGGGACCGGCAAATGCTCCTGCAGTGGCAACTGTAACAATGGCTACAGCCGCCGTTACAGACAATGATGTAATAACGGTTTTCAGAACCTCATTAAGCTCATTCATTCGCTTATTGTAAGACCTGCGCAGCCTGCTTACATAGCCTTGTTCACAGTATTCACCCGTAAACAGATCATTTAAGAAACGGTCACCTTCGCCTTTCTTAAAATTGTTAATCGGGTTATTCAAATACTTATATTTTTTACAGGGCACTTCATTTCCCTTTTTATCCTGCTCTGTTCCGAGGGGATAATAGGGTTCAAACAGCATAGCTTCTAAAAGGCTCAGGCGATACCAAGGTTTATTTGGACTGTTTTTTTCAATTTGCTCATGCAGCTCGTCCATACTGTACCAGTGCATTTCTGCTCCGGAAACCTGCGTAAAGCTTTCAAATCCGTCGGAAATAAACTTTGACCACTCCCGAAGCCATTCTTTTTTCAACTGCTTTACAGCTTCTCCCGTTATGGGAATATTGGTAGTCTCTATGTCATTAAGTGTTTTGTAGTATTCAAGATTATAAAGTATCTCAGTCTGTTTCAGTGAAAGGCCCAGCTTATCAATTTGCAAATCCATGTCATCACCTATTCTCTTATATATATCCGCATCCGATTTTCGGAATGTCTGCCGCTTCATATTTTCATATACTTCTCTGACTTTTTTGACATTACGCACTTTAAGTCCCCATGTTACGTCCGAACCTACAGCAACCGCAAATCTGCCGATACCGGCATAATTAACAGCTATCCAATATTTTTGAGAAGCAACAGCCTCCCCTATATCAAGTGCAGTAAATACCCCTGTTGAAACCGTCATCATTCTGGCAATTGTGGGGTTGTTTGTCGGCTTAACAGAATTCCAATTTATCTTCCTCATATCTGCAAGGCTGCTTACATTATTTTCTTTCATTTCAATTGCAAAGCGTCTTATAAAATAGAACGAGCGCACAATACACTCATTTGCAGCAACGGGAACAGCCTGTTTACTGAGTTCGACAGCAGCACCCATCTCTCCCCGAAAATCGAATTTTATAACGGTTTCCTTGATTATCTGTCTGTTTTCATTGCGTTTCATCATAAGCGTACCGTTAAAAAGCTTTGAAAGAAAAACAGACAGAGACGTATCGCCGTTAACCTTTAAGTTTTTGAAAAACGGCAGTACTGAAATTTCCTTTGCCATTGACAGAATCGGTCCGGGAATGCCTGTCCCTCCCGTAATTCCGGCAGTGCTGCTCGAACCGGCAATATCGCTTACAAGGTGAAAAAACCAGGTTATTGTTCCTTTCAATATTTTATCGGGAATGTCGTTTCCTATAAACACTTTGCTCTTTTCCGGAACATTAACAACAATAAAATTACCGTTTTTATCTGTTCCGTAAGATTTCTCCGTAAACTGTGTCAACAGAGAAAATGCCAAGCCCACGATTGTAGGGTGGTGGGCAAAATCCCGAAGGTGGTGCTGCTTTCCTCCGCCGAAATCGGGAGTATTGCCGTCACTTGGAATCGGGAACCTATTTTCCAATGCTTTAACTGCGGATTTGACATCGTCAAACTTTTTGCCCTCTAACAGTTCAGCCGTCTTTTTTACGAAAGCGTATGTTTTATCGCTTGCGATACTCCGCCCTTTTGCCAAATCAAATTCTCCGAACCACAAAATGTCCAACAAGCCGCAGGCAATACCGCTTGCAATTGCAACGATATAATCCAAGTTGTCAGCTTTGCTTGATAACATTTCTATTTGACCGTTTAAATCATAAATTGTTCTGTCTAAATCAAATTCCTGTGAGCCTATAAAATCATCATACGGCATCAATTCAAATTTTATGTCTGCTGCATTCATATGTATATTACAAATCCTTTCTTTACTGATTTTTAACATAATCCGAATTTGTCAAAATTTAAGTTCTGACATTTTTATTCTGCTTTATTGTATGTATCGAAAAGCCATTTTCCGCTGTCGGTCAGCTCGGAATAATCCCAGTCCGAAGTTTTGCTGCATTCGGGGTTTATAAGGGCGCAGACCTCGTTTTTATTGGATAAATTCCAGCAAACGCAGCTAATATTATTTTCACGAAGAAAGCTTATCCACTTGTCGGCTTCTTCTTTATTTATGCTGCTGTTGCCGGAAGCTTCGCTTATGCCGAATTCTGTTACAAAAACAGGCAGACCGGCTTCTACGGCGTAGGAAAGCTTGCTTCTCAAGGCTTCGCCGTGAGTTGCCGCATAAAAATGAAAGGCATACATTATATTTGTCTGATTTTCAATAGGGCTTTGCGCCGCAATATCAACATCCTGCGAACATGTAGGCGTACCTACAATAATAATTCCGTCATCGTCATACTGACGTATAATATTTATAATTTCCTCGGCATAGGGCTTTATATCTCTTTCCCACTGCACGTCTCCGTTAGGCTCATTGCAGATTTCATACAAAACATTTTCGTTGTCACAGTATTTCTGAGCCATATATGTAAAAAATTCCATTGCGTTTTCCTTATCGGTGTTGGGATTTCCGTTTTCCAGAACATGCCAGTCAATAATTGCATACATGCCCAGCTCCCGGGCATAGCTGACCCCCTCATCAACCTTTTCATATAAATCCTTGCTGTAGCCCTCGTTTATGCCCGAATAAACAGCAAGCCTTATAACATCGGTATTCATATTATCCCTAAGCGTTTTGAAGCCTTCTTTGTCAATATACTGAGGAAACCAAGCTATGCCGTGTGTACTTACACCCTGTAAAGTTACGGGATTTCCGTCTGCTCCCACAAGATTTCTGCCGGATACAGATAATTTTCCGTACTTTTCAAGTGGAGTATTGCCGTTTCTTTCAATAACAACCGTTTCGGTTGAAGCTTCTGTATATGCTTCTGTGCCGATTTCCCCGGCGGCTCTGCCGTTTTCATACAAAACAGCGGAAACAATTTCCGTCGGC
>JAJBVU010000118.1 GCA_020859645.1 Eubacterium sp.
GCTGACATACAGTCAAATAAACAAATACAATTGCAATATTGACTGTATATCAAACAACTTTTTTAACTTAGGCTTCTCTATAGTAGTTTATAAGACAGCCTGCAAGAATAATTTTTCTCTCGTCGGGGGTCAGTTCTGCCATATGCAGTGTAAACTCCTTAAGTGAACCGTCCTTAACAACAAAGGCTCTGATATCCGCTTTGTTTTCGGCAATAGCCTCTCTCACATTGGGAACGAATACATAGTCGCCGTTTTCAAAGGGTGTTTCCTCTTCATAAATAAAGGGAAGCATACCCCAGTTTATAAGGTTGGAACGGTATCTCTTAGTGGCATATTCCTTTGCAATATTCGCCCAGCCGCCTATAACCTTCTGACAGCTTGCAGCCTGCTCTCTTGCGGAGCCGTCGCCGGGCTTATAAGCATAGATTGAAGTGCCTATGCCTACGTCTGTTCTGAAATGAATATCCTTAAATTCATCTGCTGACTTAATAGCTTCGAAAATGCCTTCAAGCTCAGGCAGCGCCTTCTTGGGGCATTCTCCCTCGGTAAGTCTTGCCTTTTCCGCCTTCTGAACCTCTTTTGTTCTGCCTACATAAGCAGGGTCTTTTCTGGAAAGTGTAAATTCCGCAAGACCTAAGGGGTTTGAACGGTAGGAGCTTGTTTCACCTGAGGGAATAAGCTCGTCCGTTGTGGTAACGGGGTCGGTAATATAGGAAACTATCTTCAAAAGAAGGTTTTCGGGCAGTCTGCTCATTTCGGGCCAGTCTGTAATATTGGGGCCGAACTTAAGCTCAACCTCGGGCTGCGCCTTCTTAAAGCCCTGATATACTCTGTTTTCGTAAACAGATTTGTTAAAGAAATATTTGGGCTTTGTGAAGTTTAAGTCAATATCTGTTGCCGCTGTAAGAACGCCGTGGTTAAGGGCAGTTGCCGCAATACTTCTTGCGTCCATAAGAGCAACGGAAGCAATCTGACCGTTTCCGGGCTTTGAGCCTTCTCTGTTGGGGAAGTTTCTTGTAGAGTGTCTGATTGAAAGACCGTTGTTGGGTGGTACGTCACCTGCGCCGAAGCATGGGCCGCAGAATGCTGAACGGACAGCCGCACCGGCTTCCATAAGCTTAAATACAGAGCCGTTTTCAACAAGTCTCATAAATACAGGCTGTGATGATGGATAAACTGAAAGCGTAAAGTCCTCTGTGCCTATAGACTTTCCGGCTAAAATATCAGCGGCGTCGCAAAGGTTTTCATAGTTGCCTCCGGCACATCCGGCAATAACGCCCTGTTCTACCATAAGTCTGCCGTTTTTGATTTTGTCTCTGAGCTTAAGGCTTATATTGGGGTTGTCAATCTGCTTTGAAGCTGCCTTTTCAACTATATCCAAAATATCCTCTAAGTTAGCGTTAAGCTCGTCGATTGTATATACGTTTGAGGGGTGGAAGGGCATAGCTATCATAGGCTTGATTTTTGACAAGTCCACATATACAAGCCCGTCATAATATGCTCCGTTTTCGGGCTTAAGCTCCTTATAGTCCTCGCTTCTTCCGTGAATATCATACCAGTCTTTAATCTTACCGTCTGTCTCCCAGATAGATGAAAGACAGGTTGTTTCGGTGGTCATAACGTCTATGCCGTTTCGGTATTCAGCCGAAAGACCGCTGATGCCGTCGCCTATAAATTCCATAACCTTGTTTTTAACATAGCCGTTCTTGAACACTGCGCCGATTATTGCAAGGGCAACGTCCTGAGGGCCTACAGCCGGATCGGGGCTGCCTGTTAAATAAACGCCTATAACCTCGGGGCGGTTTATGTCATAGGTTCTCTTAAGAAGCTGCTTTGCAAGCTCTCCGCCGCCTTCGCCTATTGCCATAGTGCCCAAAGCACCGTAACGGGTGTGGCTGTCTGAGCCTAAAATCATTTTTCCGCAGCCTGCCATCATTTCACGCATATACTGGTGAATTACCGCAAGATGTGCGGGAACGTAAATTCCGCCGTATTTCTTTGCAGCGGAAAGACCGAACATATGGTCGTCCTCGTTAATTGTTCCTCCAACTGCGCAAAGTGAATTGTGGCAGTTTGTCAAAACATATGGAACGGGAAATTCCGTAAGGCCTGATGCTCTTGCAGTCTGAATTATGCCCACATAGGTAATATCGTGAGAAGCCATAGCGTCGAACTTTATTTTAAGATGCTCATCGTCTCCCGATGTGTTGTGAGCCGTAAGGATCGAATAAGCCATTGTCTTTTTAGACGCTTCAGCCTTGTCCGGTGAAATACGAAGAGACGCAAGCTTTTTTGCCCCCTCTTTATCAGCCTTTATAATTTCGCCGTTTACATAAAATACTCCTGAGTCAAATAACTTTATCATACTATTTTCCTCCAAAAATGAATTTTCATCTCCAAAACTCTCAACAAGTTTAACACAAAATCGTATAAGTTTCAAGACCTGTGAATATAAAAGTCTCAAAAAGTTAGGAAAAGTATGTAAAGGCTTGGATTTTTCCTATACGCTAACAAAAATT
>JAJBVU010000038.1 GCA_020859645.1 Eubacterium sp.
TTTAAGTAAAGACGCTTATAACAAATTTCAAGAAAAAATTTTTAAGCTAAAGCACTGTCATTATATTTTGTCACAGAATGACAGCTTTTTCAGCATACAATAAAATAAAAAAGGGGGATAATTATGAAAAACATATGTGAAATAATTCTTTGCGGAGCTAAAGGTCTTTGGGCGTTGGTTATAAGCGAAAAGGCGGTTATGGTTTTGCTGTTTCTGATGCTTTGCGACACAATAACAGGGTGGATCGGCGCAAGCATTTTAAAAAACTGGACAAGCGCAAAAGCCAGAGAGGGCTTCATGGGCAAAATTATAGAGCTTGTTTTCGTGGCTGCTCTTTATGCTCTTGACTGGCTCTTCGAAATCGACTTTTTGAAATATTTCGGCATATATTATTTTGCCGTCTGCGAAGTGGGCAGTATGGCTGAAAATATATCTAAGGCAGGGGGAGATGTTCCCCAGGGGCTGTCAGAGGTTTTAAACGCCTTTAAGGACAGCGTCGGCAAAAGGGTTTTGGAAAAGCTTAAGGAAATAGCCCAAAATTTATAACAGCTTTATTTTTATAAATCAATCTGATTATTCTTTCAAAAAAAGGCTGCTGCATAAATGAAAGTCATTTACACAACAGCCTTTTATAAATTTAAATAATTATTACTGTGTATTTTTATGGTATTATTTGTCCTTGGTTATCCGGGAGTTACAGGCTGTTAATTGCGGAGTCCCTTCGGAGCTTTACTGAGACTGGGTTCGCTTATTTGGGGCGGAGTTTTAACCTGCTCGCTCATAGAGTCACCCGACTTTTCCTGTTCAGCCTGTTTCTCGGAGGAAGGCTGTCTGTTTTTCAGGCGTTCTCTTCTGGCTTTGCTGGGTATATATTTGGCATTAAAGTCGTCCAGGGATAACGGTTTAACCTTTTCTTTTTCTTTTTCCGTTTCTTTTTCTCTTTCAATTTCTTTTTCAATTTCTTTTTCCATTTCTTTTTCTTTTTCAATTTCTTTTTCCTGCAGAACCTTGCCTGTTTGTTCAAGCTGATTTTGCCTTTCCGTCATATCGGCTTTATTTGCTTCAATCCGCCTGTCGGCATATGCAACTTGATTTTTCATTTCATTAACCCTGTTGTTTAAAAGATTAATTTCTTTTTTGAAGTCGTCCTTAAACGGTACGTTGTAACCTGGGTTTTCCGACTCTTTCTTTGCCGCATCCGTATCGCCGGTCTGTATTTTGGCGTCTGCGTTGGTCTGAACCTGTTCGAGTTTACCGTTAAAGGTATCCGAAATTACTTCCTTTGCTGTATCCGTACCGCCGGTCTGTATTGCAGCGTCGGCATTGGTCTGACCCTGTTTGAAGTTCTTATCAAAATTACTCAAAATTACTATCTTTGCCGCCTCTATACCGCCGGTGCCCATTGCAGTTCTGGCATTTACCTGAACCTGCTTGAAGAAAGCATACATCTTTTCCTTTTCTTTATAAGCATTGTTTTTGATCCATCTGCCTTCCTCTGCAATTGCCTTCAAAAGCTTGGCTCTGTCCTCTGCTTCTTTCAAAACCTGACTTTCGTGATCACCGGCCTGCGCATTGGCATCCTTGATTTTTGCTTTTTGAGCGTTGATCTGTTTTTTTTGCTTATCGACATCATCCCTGCAATTCTTTGCTAATTGTTCAAGGTGTTTTATCTTATTAAAATTCGCCCTATTTAAATTACTGAACTCGTCGGGATGCTCTTTAAAGGTTTTATCTATGAATAAGATCCTTGACTCATTGCTGACTTCTGATGCTTTTAGCTTGTTTGTGTTGAAATCATAATTCAAAAATTCATTAATCTTTTCATTGAGGGCTGTTTCGGCTTTATTCAGTTCTTTCTGATAATTAGCCTTGTCCGTTTCCAAAATTCTATTGTTTTGTTCATAAACGCTGTCAAGCTGCTGACCGGCTGCGGACAAATCCTTCTTGTCTGTAACCTCTGCAACACTTACCCCAACAGATGATAAGGGTTTGGGCTGTTCTTTTTCCTCCTCTTGCTTTACCGGCTGAAGAGTGCTTGCGCCGTTAGCATTGAGAGCCCAATCCTTTGCCAGCTGCATTTCAATGTTCGTTATTTTATTTTGTGCTTCATTAGCAGCCTTCGCTTCTTTTACACGAACCGCCTCTTGTTTAGCTTCATCTTTTAAACGATCTTTCTCTTCTTTAGCTTCTTTTTTTATACGGGCTTTCTCTTCTTCATCTTCTTTTCTTTTACGAGCTGCATCTTCTTCATCTTCTTTTCTTTTACTGTCTTCCTTTTCTTTATTTTTCTCAGCCTGAATAGCGGAGGCAAGAGCAGCTTTCTTTATTTCAAATTCAAAGGCTTCCATTTTTGCCTGCCTGTCTTTTAAAATAAACTCTCGGTCATCCTTGATAACATCCTTATCTGCTTTATTCTTAAAAACATCTGCAGAATCTTTGCACATATTTATAATCATAGAATTTTCATTGTTAAAAGCTTCTTTGAATGCATTCTTCCCCAATTTCA
>JAJBVU010000332.1 GCA_020859645.1 Eubacterium sp.
ATATAAATTACTTCAAAGGTGTTTAGGTGGCAGATTATTATATTACCTATAAAAGAAGCCGTCGCTTATGCGGTTAGGGCGGCTTTTTTTATACTTGAAAAATGTTATTTATCTTTTCAAAAAAATTGGAATTATTTTTGTAAAAACTCTTGACATATGCTTAAATTTATTGTATATTAATTGAAGTGCCGTAGACAGCAGGTGCCTTTTGGCGTAAAGATATACTACCTGCCGAGGAATCATAAGGTGATTTTATGCCCTGCGGTCACAGCAGGGCTTTTTTTATACTACTGCACTCTCATAAATTTTAAAGGGAGGTGTAATAAATGCCTAAAATCGAACAGAAACAGGTTGTTGTAAACGAAATTAAGTCTAAGCTTGAAAAGGCTTCTTCAGCTCTTCTTGTTGACGCAAGAGGTCTTACTGTTGAGCAGGACACAAACCTCAGAAAGCAGCTCAGAGAAGCAGGTGTTGACTACAAGGTTTACAAAAACACAATGATGAACTTCGCCGTTGAAGGTACAAACTTTGAATACCTTAAGGAATTTTTCTCAGGTCCCTCAACACTGGCAATTTGCTATGACGATCCCACAACAGCGGCTTCTATCATCAAAAAGTTTATGAAGGATGCAAAAACCCTTGAATTTAAGGGCGGCGTTGTAGACGGCGTTAATTATGACGCAGCAGGTCTTACAAAGATTGCAGATATTCCTTCAAGAGATGTTCTTCTTTCAAGACTTCTCGGCAGCTTCCAAGGACCTATGGCTTCCTTCGCAAGAGTTATCAAGGCTATTGCAGACAAGGACGGCGAACAGGCAGCAGAGGCTTAAAGCTTTCATTTATATTTTAATTTTAAAAACAATCTTTACAGGAGGATATAAAAAATGGCAAACATTCAAGAAATTATCGAAGCCGTTAAGGGTCTTACGGTTCTCGAACTCAATGATTTGGTTAAAGCTTGTGAGGAAGAATTCGGTGTATCCGCTTCCGCAGGCGTTGTAGTAGCAGCAGGCGGCGCAGCAGCTCCCGCTGAAGAAGAAAAGACAGAATTTAACGTAGAGCTTACAGAAATCGGCTCAGAAAAGATTAAGGTTATCAAGGTTGTTAGAGAAATCACAGGTCTTGGTCTTAAAGAAGCTAAGGCAGCTGTTGACGGCGCTCCTTCAGTTCTTAAGGAAGGTATCTCCAAGGAAGACGCTGAAGCTTATAAGAAGAAGCTTGAGGATGTCGGCGCTAAGGTTACTCTTAAATAATCAAAAAGCTGAAAGATTATTAAAACACTGCAGATATTTGTCCGCAGTGTTTTTTTGTGCGTGCACTCGTCAAGTACACAAGAAAAAAGACACTCCCGAAAGAGTGTCTCTGTAAGAAATATTATTCAGTATCAGCCTAATTCTGCGAAATACTTGATTGTTCTAACCATCTGGCTTGTGTATGAGTTTTCATTGTCATACCATGAAACAACCTGAACCTCGTATGTGTCATCGCTAACCTTAGCAACCATAGTCTGAGTTGAATCGAAAAGTGAACCGTATGTCATACCAACAACGTCAGAAGAAACGATAAGCTCGTCATTGTAGCCGAAGGAAGGTGTAGCAGCAGCCTTCATAGCAGCATTGATGCCGTCTACAGTAACGTCTGTACCCTTAACAACTGCTGTAAGGATTGTAGTTGAGCCTGTAGGAACGGGAACTCTCTGAGCAGAGCCGATAAGCTTGCCGTTAAGCTCGGGAATAACAAGACCGATAGCCTTAGCTGCGCCTGTTGAGTTAGGAACGATGTTTACAGCTGCAGCACGTGCACGTCTTAAATCGCCCTTTCTGTGGGGACCGTCAAGAACCATCTGGTCGCCTGTGTAAGCGTGGATAGTTGACATGATACCGCTCTGAATAGGAGCATAGTCGTTAAGAGCCTTAGCCATAGGTGCAAGGCAGTTTGTTGTACAGGAAGCTGCTGAGATGATCTTATCATCCTTTGAAAGAACGCCTTCGTTTACGCCGAAAACAACTGTAGGAAGATCGTTTCCTGCAGGTGCGGAAATAACAACCTTCTTAGCGCCTGCGTCGATATGAGCCTGTGACTTAGCCTTTGATGTATAGAAGCCTGTACATTCAAGAACAACGTCTACATCAAGCTCGCCCCAAGGAAGCTCAGCTGCGTTAGCCTTTGCATAGATAGTGATTTTCTTGCCGTCAACAGTGATGGAGTCTTCGCCTGCTTCAACAGTACCCTTGAAACGGCCCTGTGATGAGTCATACTTAAGAAGATGAGCAAGCATAGCGGGGTTTGTTAAGTCATTGATAGCAACAACCTCATAGCCCTCTGCATAGAACATCTGTCTGAAAGCAAGACGACCGATACGTCCGAAACCGTTAATTGCAACCTTTACATTTGCCATTTTAAATTCCTCCTAGGTAAAAAAATAAATAATGACTTTTTTCTTTCAATGGTATACCCATTAACCTTTTATATTATAACACAAAATCTTCCTTTTTTAAAC
>JAJBVU010000029.1 GCA_020859645.1 Eubacterium sp.
TGCTGCATTTTATAATTTTCGTTATCAAGAATAATTTCTCTAATTTTTTCGGAAATTTCCGTTCCGCCCGGTTCTCTGAAAAGTCTGACGCTGTAGCCGCAGCTCTCAAGATACTCTTTAAAAAGCTTAGCCTGCGTAGACTTGCCTGCGCCGTCATTTCCCTCAAAGCTTATAAACAAACCCGACATAAAATCTTCTCCAATCTGAGTTATGATAATACATTTTAATTATAACAAACAATAAATAAAAAAACAAGTACAATTCAAAAAAAGCCCCGAAAGGGAGTGTTTCCCTTCGGGGCAAAAAATCACTTATATGTTAAGTTATTATTTTAGTTTAAGAATTAAGCCTCAACTGCTGCTGATTCGGTTGTTGCTTCTGTTTCAGCTTCAGTTACTGTTTCAGAAGATTCTTCTGTTGAAGCTTCTGCATCAGTCTCCTCAGCTTCTGCTTCTTCGTCAGTTTCTTCTTCAGCTTCGAGTTCAGCTGCTGCGTCAAGCATAGCCTGATAAGCTTCAGCATACTCTACTGCATCGTCATAGATACCTTCGAGCATAACTGCTGCTTCAGCTCTTGTTACAGGAGCTGTGGGGTTAAGGTTACCCATATCGTCGCCGTTTACAAGACCGTTCTCTACAACAAATGCTGCATAAGGAACAGCCCATTCAGCTACGTCGGCACTGTCGCCGAAGGAACTGATAGAAGATGCGCCTGCATTGATGTCAACGCCGATAGCTTCATAAGTCTTAGCGATAAGAACGAACATTTCCTGTCTTGTGATGTACTGAGAAGGCTTGAATGTTCCGTCGCCGTAGCCTGATGCAATACCCAAATCTGTAGCTACAGATACAGCTGTTGCATAGTATGATGAATCATCAACGTCATCATAGTGAGTCTTGCTTGATGTGCCTGATATACCTAAAAGCTTAGTAATAAGTACACAGAAGTCTCCTCTTGTCAAAGCATTGTCAGGACAGAACTGAGTATCAGTTACACCGCTGATAATACCAACTGAAGCAAGCTTTTCAATTGCGCTTACTGCCCAAGCCTTGTCTGCAATATCTTCGAAAGCGGGAGCTGCTACAGCCGCTGTAGGAGGATTGATAACAGCTGCGCTTGTTTCAGATGTTGAGCCTGAGCCTGTAGAACCTGAACCTGTTGAATCAGATGTATCTGATGAAGAATCAGCAGAATCTGATGTGTCAGTGTCAGTAGTTGTGCTTGCAGAAGCTGATGAAGAGCTGCTTCCGCCGCCACCGCCGCCGCTGCTTGAATGCGATGATGAAGAGGTTGTTGTCTCTGAATCTGTGTCAGTGCTTGTATCAACATTTGTGATGCCGAAATACATAAGGTAAGCGTCATTGTAGATAGGAATGTCGTTTGTCTCATATGTATATGCGTGATCGCTTGTAAGTTCAAGGAAGCCGTTCATGTTGTATGTTCCGTCAGCGTTCTGAGCGATGAAGCCGTAAGAGTCTACAGCATCGCCTTCGTTTAAGCTTACGAACCAGTCAGGTGTTACTTCCTCGCCTTCAGAGTTATATCCTGCATAACCTGTGTAGGTATAGCCGTCCTTATAAGCTGAAGTACCCCAAGATGTGCTTGAAGCATCGTCTGTTGACTTAACAAGATAGTTGCCTTCACTTTCAACGGGCTTAGCCTCTGTTGAACGGTCAAGTGTAAGAACAGCATATCTTTCTGAATTTGTTGAGTTAGCTGTTGAAGTGAGAGAAGCAAGTGTCTCAGCACTGTCAGCCTGGTTTGTACCTGTAAGGTAGCTTGAATATGTTGCAATATTGTCGTTTGTGAGAGCACAAACTGAAATTGCGCCGTCAAGGTTATAGTTGAATACTAAATCAGTTACACCTGAGTATAAACCATAGTTAGCTGCTAATGAGGGAGTCTTGCTGACTGTCCAGTCAAAGCCTCTGCTTGAGATAGACTCACGTCCGTTGCCGTTATGGAATGATACACAGTTTCTAACCTTCATAGCGGGGTTAGAGTTAGAGTCAAAGCCCTTCTGCTTGTTGCTGAATGCATAAGAGTCTTTGATGTAGTGCTGAACGTAGGTGTTCTCGCCGCCGAGCTTGAAGCCGTTTCCTGAAGAGGATGCCGACTGGAAGAGAACCTGATCACCGATTGAATAGCTTGAAGGATCAAGTGAGCTTCCGTAGATAGCCTTGTTACGGGCGTCTGAAGAATTGATGCCGCCTACGTTGTTTTCTGTAATAAGATAATATGAACAGTTATAAGAGATACAGTCTTCAAGAAGAACCGCACCGATAGCACCTGAAGATGTCTTTGTGTAAAGATCCCAGCCGTCATCATCGTTGTTGTGAGATACACAGCCCTTGAAGATGTTGCCGTTGCCTACGGTAAGCTTACAGCCGAAGCCGTCAGCAGAACCTGCGGAACCTGTACTTGAGTTGAAGGACTCACAGTTGATGATAAGGTTGTTAGCAGGCCATAAATCGAATGTATCTGCACTGTTTCCTGAAATCTGGAAGCCGGTTGAACCTGAGTCTTCAAATACACAGTTTTCAACGATACAATTCTGTGCGGAAACGCCGCCGCCCTGTGAGTTAACAGCTGAATTTCTGATTACGAGACCCTTAACCCACCAGCAGTCACCTGCCATGTTGAGACCTTCTGCAGATCTCTGCATGTCGATGATAACCTCTCTGTCGGTTTCAGCGCTCATCTTCTTATATTCTGCCTTGTTGCCGTAGTTTGTTTCTGTAATGCTTATAGTTTCATCTCTGTAATATGTACCGTTAAGAAGGATAATTTCCTGACCTGCTTCGATAACAGCCAAAGCTGCGTCAATATCAAGAGGTGATTCCTTAGTACCCTTACCTGTGAAGCTGCCGTATACGCCGCTTTCGCTTTCGCCTTCGCCTTCAACGGGAGCAGCATAAATTACATTGCCGTCAATATCCACGCCGGAGAGACAATAAAGCTTCTCACGATAGGTTATGGTATCATAAGATGTCAAATCATCATAGCTGGAAGGTGTATAGCAGATTGTAAGGTCATATTTTGTATCGATATCAAGATCCATATCAAATGAAGTTACCTTCTTTGTTACGGGTGAACCGTTATAAAGAACCTCGTCGTCAAGCTTAATAATTACACGTCCGCCTGATGTGTTGCCTGCCTTAAGCATAAGGCTGTAGTTTGTACTTGTTGTGTAGAGGTCGGAAACGATTGAAAGAGAAGGTGTTTCTACCTCGTCAGATCCTGTTGCGCTGTTAGCGTCTGTATCTGTATTTGATTCATAAACATTAATGTTTGTAACATTGATGTCAGCCCATCTTGCAGCGAAGAAGCCTGCATAGATAGTGTCATCGTTCTGTTCTGTAAGAGGCTCGTCTTCAAGGTCGCCGTCTGCGGAATAATCCCATGCGTATGACCATGTTGTGCCGATAAGATCTGAATATTCTTCATTTCCTTCGCCTACTCCGAGAAGAGTACATTCAACGTAATAACCGCCGTTTATTCTTGAAAGAACAAGGTTATACTGGTCGCCCTTCTGAGGATAGAAGCACTCGCCTGTTGCGAACTGTTCGTCTGTTGTTAAATAGTCGCCGAATTCAGAACCGTCATAAAGAAGATATTCAAGGTTTGTAGCAGAGCCGGATGTACCGTCCCAAGCAAGCATACCTGTTCTGATCCAGAGCTTCATACGGTTGTTGTTAGCGTTCTTAGCTGTAGCTGCGTCGCCTGTCTTATAAGAAGATGTGGGGAAGCCGCCTACAAGAACAACGTTGCTGAAGAAGTCGCTTCCTGTGTTTGAAGGAACGGGTTCGCCGTCATCATCAAGCTTAGCGTTTTGTGTTTCAACAACGACAGATGTGCCGTAGCCCTCATATGTCTCGCTGTCTTCAGAATAGCCTGAAGCGGGAGTAAGAGGAATAACGTCTCTTGCCATAATACCGAAAGCTTCCTGTCCGTAACGGCCGATGTTGGTCTCGTTCTGGAGGAACTTATTTACATAAACGTCACCGCTGATGGTGAAGTTGTTGTCGGCATTAATTCTTGTATAGTAGTAAACAATACCGTCGTGACCTGAGTTGGTAACCTTTCCGGTACCGTCCCAAGAAGTAAGCTGCACTTCTTCTGCAAGACCTGTTTCATCGGCATTTGTAATTGTGTAAGAAGAGTTGCCTGATGTAGCGCCGAACTTACAAGCTCTCCAATAGAAGGTCTTGTCATCCCAAATTGTTACTGATACTTCAAATTCGGGAAGTGATGTGTCAACGGGAGTAAGCAAAACAGTATAATCGCCGTTTGTGTTTACTGAAATTGCACTGTAGTCGCCGATATAGTCATCTGATGTAAGATCTGTTGCGTCAGAGCCTACAACACCGATTTCATCTTCGGATTCATCACTGTATGTCTTAGTAATTACAGTACCGGTAACAAAAGCAGCCTCGATGTCCTCTAAGCTTGTTCCCTTGGGGAATGTTGTTCTGGGGTACTTAGTAATTTCTGTCGATGTAAGAACCTTTTCGCTTACAGTACAGTTAAATGAAGCCTTAAATGAAGGATTAGCTGTAAGAATAACATTTACGGTAACAGTACCGGCTGCTGCTGAGCTGAAGCCTGTGAAAGTAAATGCATCCTCATAAATTGTTTCATAATAATAGCTTGTTCCGTCAGTATATTCGCCTAAGATATAGAGACCGTCAAGTTCAAGCTCTTCATTAAGTGAATATTCTGTCTTATAGGGATTTGTTGTAATATTAACTGCGGACAATGTATAGCCCAAAATTCTGATGTCGAAAGAAGCTGTTACATTGTTTGCTGCAGTTGTGTCTGTTTCTGCAAGTGTTACATAAACAGTCTTTGTTCCCTTATCGCTTGCAAGCCAATATTTTGTTTCGTCAATATATTCGCCGTCAACGATATAAGCTACATTTTCATCTGAGATAGACTCTGTTGTGCCGTCCTCGTAGGTGAATGTACCTGCGATGCCGTCTGTGTTAAAGAGCTGATATTCATAATATCTGTCAATAAGAGGCGCATATGTAAGGTCTACGCTTGTAATGTATTTCTTACGAACGGAGATAGGTGTTGTGGCTGTAGCGGAACCTACAACAACTGTCATAACGCCGTCGCCGATAACAGATGTATCGATTGTAGCTACGAAATCAACGCCCTCTTCTGTTGAGCCGTCGTCATAAGTAGCTGTAACAACCATACCGTCTGTATTGATTGTTTCGCCGTAGTAATATTCTGTCTGAGTAGGAGGTGTTGTTACCTCGATGCTCTCAACAACTCTGTTGTCAATATAGAGATCAATGTCGCTATATGTAACACATACGTTTCTTGCGGCAAAGAAACCGGGATAGATTGTATCGCCGAATGTATTAGTTGTTGTAATTGCGTTTGTGTATTCGTTGCCCTCTGAGTCTACAACAGTAGCCTTATAGGAGTCGCCTGACTTCTTAAGAGTAATGTCGAATTCGTCGCCTGCAGCGATGTCCTTAGTCATAACTGCGGAGTGGCTTGCAGAAGTCATGCTCTTATCCATAAGTCTGATTGTAGCACCGGGATCATAAGTAGGATCTGATGTTCTTGCTTCATTTACAAATGAAAGCATAACAGAAGGAGAAATTCTGTTGCTGGATGTACCGGGATATGTAATGCCTGTAGTGGAATTTGAATAACCGGCTGTATAGGAATTAGTCTCCATATCCTCTGAATATGTGTCATCCATATCGATGTTGTCTCTGAAAACGATACCGAAAGCAGTCTGGTTCATATTGCTTCCGCTGAGATAACTGTCGATTTTAACGTGAGCACTGAGTTCGAAGTTAGCATCGGATGATACGCTTGAAACGATGTAAGGATATTCTTCATCGTTTACACTGAGCTTACCCTTGTTAGTGCCTGAGAAAGCAAATGAAACATCTGTAAGGTCGTCTCCGTCATATGTAGGTGTAATAGTATAGCTTCCTACGCCGATATAAGACTTGCCTTCTGTCCAAGCACCTGCCTCATAGGTCTCTGTACCTACAGTAAGCTTAAGGTTTGAGAAAGTAACGTCGGCTTCTCTTGCTACGAAGGGACCTACGTAGATTTCGTCTGAGAAAGTAGCTGTTGTCTCAAGGCTGCCGATAGAGAAGGTCTGAGTAATATCGCCTACAGTATAAGTTACCATACCCAAAGATGCGGTATAAGCAAGCTTAATGGGGATCTCGTCGCCGATGTTAAGCTCTTCGCCGCTGCCTGTGAAGAGAGCTGCGTCAGTAGCATATGTAGCCGACTTGTTTGCGGAAACATATACGCCTCCGTCATTGTAGTAGTAACCGGAAGCACCGATAACGCCTGTAGCACTGCTGTCGCTGCCTAATCTGAAAACAGCGGCTGCTACAGAAGCACCGAGGTTCTGTGAGGGATTTGTCAGGTTTTCAAAAACCTGATCTCTCATCTGAAGACCGAAAGCAACCTGATTGTTGGTTGTGTAGTCATTTACTGTAGCTGTAGCGCTGATAGTAAAATCTTCGCCTTCTGCAACAGGCTGATAATAGAACACGATACCTTCTGAGTTTGCTGTAGCTGAACCATCGCCGATTTTACCTTTTTCTGCGTGCATAGTAACGGTAGATTCATCATCTGCTGCTGCCCAGTTCTTATAGCCTGTGTCTGTTACGATGTTGGTTTCGTCACAGCTGTTGCCGAAAGTAGCAGCCTGCCAGTCGCCTGCAGTGATAAACTGTGTTTCAGCATAAGTTCCTGCATTAGCAAGAAGATCTGCATCTTCAGCTTCAACTACAGCAGAAACCTCAACATCAGTATCGGTTCCTTCGGAAGCTTCTTCTGCAGATGCTTCTACCGCAGCACCTGAAACTGTTTCTTCAACAGCAGTGTCGGCTTCAGCTTCTTCCGCAAAGGAAGTTATGGATATTGAGCTTACCATCATAGCAAGCGCCAAAACCCATGCTAAAAGTCTGCGTTTTTTCATTAAAATTTTCACTCCTTTTTTTGTCGGTCGTCTTTATTTTTTGCCGAAAACAAAGATTTTTCAAGTATACCCCCAATTTTTCAGCCTCAAAAAAAGCTTACAAAACAAAGTATAGCAGAAAACATAATTTTTTCGGACTTTTTGACCGTTTATCGCTCTGAATGAAAGCTTAAAAACAACAATTTTCAAGAAAAGAACCTGACTTTCGAGTCCCCGACAATTTTGCCGCACGCCGAAAAGCCGAAAGCAAATAATTTACTCAAAAATAAGGCTGTTTTCATAAGCGCCCATTACAGCTATAATTTATTATACAGCAGAGGCACAAAAAAATCAATATTAAAGATTAAATTTTAATTAATTTTTTATATTCTTTTAACAAATTCGCAATAAAAGAACATATTTCGTTGAGTAAAAAATCACAAAACGCAGACCTCAAAAGCTATTTTGAAATCAAAAAGGACAACAGTTCGGCTCCGTCCTTTAAGCCCATTTCATAAATAAGCTGTTCTCTTAAGGCTTGTTCCTCACACTGCTTATTGAGAATCTCTTCAAGCTCCCGTTTTTCATTGAGGTTTAACCTGTTAAGCAGGCAGAGCATGTTTTTGTCCGTTTCCTTTTCTTCCGAAAGCCCGTCAAGGCGTATAGAGCCCAGCCTTTCTATAAGTTTGCTGCCTTTTTCATTTCCCTTCATATTTTACCTCCGTTTTTACATCACGACTGCATTTCTGCCATTTTTTTCCATTAATTCTATTTTCCCACATTTAGTTTCTTTTTTCAACCCTAAATTCGTATTGTTTTCTTATTCTCAATTCGTATTGTTATGCACATTTAAAATAGCCCTTACTCCCTCGCCATTTCCCAAACCGCCTTTAGCGCAGCCTGAATATCCTTCGGCTGCCACTCCTCATTCACCTAAGAGTTGTCAGCCCCTTTATCCCGTCGGCACGTCGCAGCAAGCTCTGTTCGTTCATTTCCTCATAAATGAGAAAATGAGACTCCACGCCGCTGCTGCTCCTCTTTCAACCAAAGCCTATCGTCTTTGGTTGAGTTGCGCCTACGGCGCAAGGCTCCCCTTGAGGGCGTTCAGAAGTTTTGACCGTGTCAAAACCGAGCTAAAGCTCGCCCGACCTCTTTCGGGTTCCGGCTGTCAGCCGAAGCCTAACTGAGAGGTGTTACCCTATCTCACTCATTATTTTTTCGTACATCGCCTGAATGGCTTCGTACACCGCACTGCTTGTAATAAGGTTTTCCGACCCCGATGTCACCTCTGTATCAACATTTTTTACAGCCGCTTCACCTAAGCCCAGATTAGCCCTTGCCTCAGCCGCCGTTGTTCCGCCGGTGCCGCCCTTTTCTACGCTTAAAGTTTCGGAAAGAGTCGCCGCCGCTCCCGTTGTGTCATTCTGAAGGGTTGACAGCGTTGATACAATCTGCGTATATCCCTCCGTTATTTCGCTTTGATAATTAGTTGTCCGATACAGCGTCCAGTCGGTAAAGTTTGTATTGGTGTTTCTCTGCCCTTCCGCAATTACATCGAAATGCCAATAATTATACTGTACGGGAACGTTCGCCCAAAGTTCAATTACTACGGGAACACTGTCACTGTATGCCATCACAAAATCCTCCGGGTTTATTTCGCTTCCGGCATACTCCCACCAAAGTCCCGACTGATACGGGCGCAGCTGTGTCTCAGAACCTGTCCTGACGTGCGCCGTTAATATTCCTGTGTATCCGGCTAAGCCGGTGCCCGTTCCGGCGCTGACCTTAAAGCTTATTCTTTTGTCGGTATTAGCCGCATCTACGCTTATCTCCGCAAATTTAAGCCAGTTGTCCGTTCCCGTGTTTGCCGATGTTCCGGCAAAAGCATATTTATATTTTCTGTAATTATCGTCAAGCTCAAGGTTCGTCCTCGCTTCCTCGGCTGTCACAGCTCCTGTTCCGCCGTTAGCTATTCCCAGTGTTCCCGTTAAGCCTGCGGCGTTTCCCAAAGTATCATTCTGAAGAGTTACAAGTGAAGATACAATCTGTGTATACCCTTCCGTTATCTCGCTTGAATGCTCCCTTGTCTGATACAGCGTCCATATAGAACAGTTTGTATTGCTTGCTCTCTCGCCTTCGTCAATAACATTAAAGTGCCAAAATTTATGTGTATCAGTTATGTTTACCCACAGCTCAACTGTTACAGGGTCGCTGTCGCTGTATGCAAGTACAAAATCTTCCGGTTTTACTTCACTTCCGGCATACTCCCACCCGAGTTGTGTTTGACTCGGTTCAACATATCCGTAGGAACCTCTTCTGATTTGAGCTGTTAATATTCCGGCTTCTTCTGCCGGTGAATATGCATATCCCGAATTAACCTTAAAGCTTATTCTCACGCTTGTATTATTCGTATCCATGCTGCATTCGGCAAATTTAAACCAGTTGTCTGTTTCTTCATTTGAAGTCAGCGCCGCATAGGCATATCCCCATCTTCTGTAATTTTTATCAAGCTCTAAATTTGTCCTTGCGTCAGCCGCCGAGCTTGCACCGGTTCCTCCGTTAGTCAAGGGTAAAACCCCTGTTACACCGGGAGTCACGTTTGCGCTTCCGTCAAAGCTTACGGAGCTTGTGCTTGCCAGGTTCGTCTGAATTGTCCTTGCTGTCTTAAGAGCCGTTGCGGTTGCCGCATTTCCGTTTGTGCTGTTTAAAAGTGTGCCGAGAGTCGATTCCGCCTGTGTGTAATCAGCTGTTATCTCACTTGTATATTCTTTTGTCTGATACAGCGTCCATTCAGCGGGGCTGCTCATCTCCGGGTCTCGGTCGCCCTCTGTTATAACATCAAAATGCCAAAAGCTGTTGGTCATAGTGACCTTTGCCCATAATTCGGCTGTTGTTTCGCCATACGCAATCACAAAATTCGATGTGTTTATAAACTTGTCCGCATATTCCCAAACAAGCTGCGCCGCCAGAACAGTTCCTCCCGAGCCGTGTCTTACGTGGGCTGTCAATATTCCCGAATACTGCGCCGTGTCTACATATGTGCCGGCATACCCGTTTCTGACCTTAAAGCTTATTGTAGGGTCCCTGTAACTGCTTGCCGAAACCTCCGCAAACTTAAACCAACAGTCGCCGCTTACAGTATCGTCTGTTCCCACATATGCATATCTCTTCTTTTTATAGTAATCGTCCAGCTCAAGGTTTTCTCTCGCTTCTTCGGCTGTGGTTCCTCCCGTTCCTCCGTTAGCAATAGGTAAAACCCCTGTTACCCCGGGAGTAATATCAGCAGTCCCGTCAAAGCTTGCCGCCGCCGTACTCGCCAAGTCAGTCTGAATTGTTCTGGCTGTCTCAAGAGCCGCTGCCGTCTCGGCATTGCCTTTTAAGTCCCCGGTTATGCCTTCATTAACGCTCAGGCTGTCCGCTTCAACGCCTTCAGCCTTCAGCTTCCCCACAACCTGAGTATAAAATCCTTCCTCGGTTTTCCTTGCCTTAATGCCGGTTGTTATGTCCTCCGTTACAGTGGGGTATGCTCCCTCTTCGTCCATATCCCGACCCTTAAGAATTCCCAAAACAACATTGTCCTTGCCTATATAAATCTTGCTTGAGCGGTATTCCTCCAAGTCCTCTGTGTCCATGTTGGTCAGCGCCGCCCTGATTGTGCCGACGCCTGAGCCTGTTGCTTCACCTGTATAAGGCGATATAATTTTTATGTCCCCGTTACTTCCGCTTGTGTCCTTTGTCTCAATGTTGATATTTTCCCCTTCAACATAAACATTATAGTCTGCACTGATATCAACCCCTGAGCTTGAATTCAATTCAATATCCTCGCCGCTTGAGGTTATTTCAACCTTAGCCCCTTCCAGCGTTGCCGTACTCTCTGCTGTCAAATTTATTTCGGTTCCTGCCCCTACCTCGACATTTCCGCTGCTGTAAATATTGACGTTTTGAATCCCTGCGTTTATATCAACCTGATTGCCGCTTAAGGTTACAGTTGAATTGCTGCTTATATCCACTGTTCCGCTTGCCTCGGCAGAAACAGCTCCTTCTGCCGAAACGGCAATGCTTTTTGCGCTGTTCACCGCCAAATCATTGGCGTTCACTGTCATTTTGCTGTTGCTTGTCTTAATCTGATTGGTATAAACCGTTCCGTCCTCTTTTGTCGATACTCCGCTTATGTCAAACCCCGAGCTGTTGAGCTTCACTGTGTCCACAACGGAGTCATATGTGCTTGTTTCAAACGTATTTGTAACTACTACGTTGGTTCCCTTTTCAGCCGTCACCTTCGGCGTAATTACCTTGCCGGCGGTTACATTCCCTGCTCCGGTCACGTCCTCGCCGTTCATGTCGATGTCCCCGCTCATTGTTCCGCCCGAAAGTGGCAGATAGCTTCCCAGTGCGCTGTCTGTCTCTTCTTTGGTGTAATAGTCTGTCAGAGTCTCGTCCGTCTCTTCTTTGGTATAATAGTCTGTCAGAGTCTCGTCTGTCTCTTCTTTGGTATAATAGTCTGTCAGAGTCTCGTCTGTCTCTTCCTTAGTGTAGTAATCCGACAGGTCAATATCCCTGTCGTCGATTAATACAAGCTCTTCATCAATCAAAACATAAACGTCATAATACCCTGTCTCAGAGTTCTTAAGAAGATATAAAACATTTTCCTCTGCGTTCTCAACATCGGGAAGCTCATCTACTATATCAAGGCTTGCGTTCCCGAATGTTTTTACGAGCTCTTCAAGACTTGTCAGCCTGTTGTAAATGTTTGCATACACCCCCGGGCTGGGGTCCGTTGACTCCAAAACCCCTATTTTCCCTGCCTTGTCTATCATGACACAAACCTCGTTTGCCGTTACAAGGTCCCCTGCGCAGACCGAAACCCTCATAACTCCTTCTCTCTGAAGCATTTCCCACGGTACAACACATGTCCCCGAGCTGTCCAAAACCGCCTGCATGGGCTCAAGGATTAAGTTGTCCCTCCAAAAGCTTGCTATTCTGGGGGTGTAATCGTCCCAGTCCTCCGAAAAATCAAATTTCGCCTTTAAATAATTTCTTGAGTCGCCGACCACCTTGCAGCCGTCTGTCCTCATAAGTCTTTGCCCTGTTACTTTAAATTTTAACACGTCGCACCAAACTCCTTTCGCTTGTTTCGGGGCAAGCCCCAAACCAACGCTCACTCCGTTGCTGCTCCTCTTCCGTTGAAAACTAAGGTTTTCAACGGGTAGGTGCCTTCGGCACCTTGCGGCTCCGCCGCTAAAATGTGGAGCATTTACCTATCACTCATATATATCACTTATAATCTTTTTGTGCCCGTATAAAGTTGTTTCGCTCTGATGGTCCTCACTTGCGAACAACACCGAAATACTGCTTGAACAGCTTGAAATATTTCCCCCTATAACCCCCGAAAAATCATCACAGTTGGCAAAATTAAACATATACACATAGTCAAATCCGCTTTGCCTGAAAACTCTGCAGTTTAAAATCCTTGTATAGGGGCAGTCTCCGAACCCCGCTATAAGACCGTAGTTCTTAAGAATAGAGCTTTCCCCCGAAAAATATGTTGTCCAAGCTTCATTGTCTATGAAAAATATGTTTTCATAGACTGCCGCCTCGTCTGTCTGAATAACAAGAGGATAGGGCGACCCTACCGAAACACTGGACATTCTGAGGTTTTTAATGGTTACGTTCTTAGCCGAAATCCTAAACGCCGCCATTGTTTCATCGTCGTCCTGACACTGGACAATTGTGGTTCCCCAGCCCGACCCCTCTATGGTTACGTTGGCAAGGCTTATGTCAACGGAATATACCTCGTCATTCCCCTGAACCGCCTCGTTCCACTGCATGTTATAGGTGCCGTCCAAAAGCTCAATCCTGCCCCCGGCTCTGATTTCGCTTAAAGCCTGCGTCAAAACGTCCGAAGCGTTCGTTGATGTACAGGTATAGTCCGCATTTGCCTTTAAGGGGTTCAGCGTGTCATAGCTTGCAATAACTATGTGGGTTCTCTTGCTTGCCCCTTCTATTGCCTCATACACCCCTCCGCTTGTTATAAGGTTCGAGCTTCCGCTTGTTACCGCCGTATCAACGCTCTTTACAGCCGCCGCCCCAAGCCCTAAGCTTGTCCTTGCGTCAGCCGCCGAGGCCGCCCCGGTTCCACCGTTAGTCAAGGGCAAAACCCCTGTTACCCCGGGAGTCACGTTTGCGCTTCCGTCAAAGCTTACGGAGCTTGTGCTTGCTAAGTCAGTCTGAATTGTCCTGGCTGTCTTAAGAGCCGTCGCCGTGTCTGCGTTCCCCGTCAGGCTTCCGCTGAAGCTCCCCTCTATCGTGCCCGTTGATTTTAAGCCGCCGCTTTCAGTACAGCTCAGCCTTGTGTCATAGTCGTTTCCCCCGTCAGACGTCAGGTGAAAATCAATATATCTGCCTACCTCCATAACTCCGCCGCTGCTTACATATGGAATTGCGTCAAAAGCCCTTGACTGCGTTGCCATCGTGCACACCGTCGGACTTCCGCTGCTTAAATAAACAGGCGCCGTGTTTGTTCCTATGCTCCTGCTCCCCAGCTTCTCTGCCGTCTCCGCCGTTGTTGCTGTGTCTGCGTTTCCCGTCAAATTCCCTTCAACAGCCCCCTCAAACTTAACGTTTCCGCTGACCGTTCCCCCTTCGCTTTTGGAAAGAGCGTCCGCCAGTACTTTATCAACCGCTTCGGCGTTTTCATTAAAATCCTCTACATTATAATAGTCATCGCTTTCGGGCAGCTTTAGTCCGTAGTTTTTGCTGTACTTCATAAAAAGTCTCCTTTCTCAAAGCTCTTTTTCTCTTACCTCAATTTGTGTTAATTCAGACAGCTCTCCATGGGTAAAAATTGAGATTTCGCCATGTGTGTTGAAAATCTGTTCTATAATAATGCCTATATTTGCCGGAAGGATCTTATACAGAAGGCTCTTAATGACCGAATACTGACCTATGCTTAGGTAACCCAACCCCACATAAAGGGTATAAGGCTCGCTGCCGTATTCCAAAGCAAATCTCCCTCCGCATATAAGCTTCAGCATTTTATAAAGACTGTTCATTGTGTATGGGGTTTCTCCCATAAGCTTAAAAATTATGTTTTCTCGTCTTTCGTCTGTGGTAAGCCCTGCCGATGAAAGCCCTAAAATGCTTTCAAGCCTTGAAAGTCCTTCGTCCTCTGCTGTTATAACAAAGGCTTCCCTTAAAATTTCGGCGTTCTCCTGCCACAAATCGTCAATAAGACTCTGCTCCGCTTCACAGATTTCTTTAAATTCGTCTGTTTGAGAATCGTAAAATGGCAGATAGTCCGAAAGCTTGCTTCCTGCGCTCATAGCTTAACCCTCCTTCAGCGAAAATTCGCCCAAAGCAGCTATGCAGTCCTCGCCTAAGGTCAGGTTTTCGCTTGCTCCGTTTATGGTGACGCTTACAACGTCAACAACCCCTTCCACATCCACAAGCTCCGCAATAATATGGGAAATGTAAAGCACAATGGAGTCCTTGTCCTCCCATTCCTCATTAAGTCCTGTGATGTAGTCGAGTATAGCCTGTTTTGCGTCCGCTTCAAGGTCGGCGTTTGTTCCGTCAGATGTAACCTCGCAGCTTATGTCAACTGTCTGAACCTCTGCCCCGTAAACGCTGACAATATGCCCTATAGGCGCAAGCCCAACCCCTTCACCCTCTCTGTCGGAGGGGTCAAGGGTTTCCTTAACATAAGTTATAAGCTCCTCTGTGGGCGTGCCGTTTTCTGTGTCGGTTATGACGATTTTCACTGTTCCTGCTCCAAGCCAGTCATCGGCTCTGTAAACCTTCACGCCGCCAACGCCGTCCATAGCCCCAACCTTCGCCTTGTAGTCGGCTATATTTCCTCCGAAAGCAATATTATTAATACTGTCGAAATATCTTTGCCTAAATTCCTCTGTGTCCTCTTCATCGTCTCCGTAAACCAAAATTTCAACGGCACAGGCATAGCTTAAGCCCGAAATATTGTCAATGGGTATTAAGTCCCCGGTTACATTTCCCTCAGAACCGGCTGTTTCACATTCTAAGCTGTAAACAAAATAACCTTCGTCTGAAAGCCCCGTATATTCAAGGGTTATAAAATTAACACTGCCTAAGCTGAACCTTGACCCCACGCCTACGTCTATATTAAATTCGCCTTTAACCCGGGATTTACTGGCTTCATAGGGTTCAAGACCTCGCTCGATTGCCCGTCTTATAAGATATTCTCTGTCAGCAGTGTCCGCAAAAACCTGATTTAAAACCGCTTCCAAATCGGCATAAATCTGAGCTGCCTCCAAAGCCGCCGGAGCCAAAGCGTCATAGATTATGCTGCCCTCTCTTTTGTCAAAGCCGCTGCCTACAGCTGAAAGCATTTCATCCAAAATGTTTTCATAGGTTCTGTTTTCAAACATCAGCCCTCACCTCCCCTTCGATTTCGCCCTCTGAGCTTATTACCGTAAACTTTACCAAAAGACTCTCTTTGTCTATATCCGTAAATTCAAAGCTGTTTACCTCTGAAATTCTGCTGTCGCAGCAAAGAGCCGACCTTATAATTTCCGGCAGCATCGCCTTGGCTTCGCTTTTGCCCCTGCCTATAACCTTGTCAAGCTCAACGCCGTAGTTAAAGCCGTAAATTATATATTTGTATCTTTCAGTCATTAAAATTTTATAAACTGCCTGCTTGACCGCTTCCCTTCCGTCAACATAGCCCCTGACCCTTGTGTCGTCAAGCTTATATGTATATGAGGGAATATCCTCTCCCTCCTGAATAACGGCTGTTAAAGGTATCATAAAATCACTCCTTCCTATTGAAGCTTTATGGTTTGCCCTACGCTTAGAGTATAAGGGTAGTTTAAGCCGTTTAAAGAGGCAAGCTCAGTATATTTTTCTCCCGAGCCAAGCTCCGCCTTTGCTATAGCCCAAAGACAGTCACCCTGTTTTACAACATAGGTTTTCGCCGTTTCCTTAACCTCTCTCGTTGTTTCCTCTTTAACCTCTCCCTCCGTTATAACCGCTTCGGTACTTTCAAGGCTTCTGTATTCCTTAAAATTAAGGTCAACATAAAAATCCCCCTCTTCACCGCCGTTTTCAGTCACAACATAGCTTTCAAGGCTTAGGCTTATGTCTCCGTTAAAAATGCTTGTGCCGTTGGGCAGGTCTCTTAAAATAATGAGCCTGACGGGCTTTTTATCCGCCATAATGTTTCTGAACAGGGAAAGGAAATAAATAGGCTCGTGAAACTCACCTGCCATAGCCCCCACAACGTTGTCATCCTTGGGCAGCAAAATCTGAAAGGAAATATCCCTTAAGCCTATGTCCTTAATTACGCTGATTTCACCGGAATTAACAAGGTCAAGGGTGACGTTTTTTCCACCTAATTTCGTTGTCATAGCCTTCGGCGGCAGGGGCAGCTCGGCGCTTATGTTTCTGTATTCATAGTCTAAAATAAATCTGTACATTGCTCTTCACCCCTTATTTGTAATATCCGCCGCAAGACCCCTCACAGACCTCCAAAAGCAGCTCCCCTATTTTCTCGGCTATTTCTTCAATGTCGTTTTCAAGACTTTGTCCCCCTGTGTATAAATTTATGGTGGGGTTTATGTTGTTGGTTATGCTTTGAGACGAACCGCTCTCAGAGCATAAAAGCTCTGAAATAAGACCTTTGCCGCCCTCTTTATTCTCTAAGGTGTTTTCAAAATAGCTTTCGTTTTCGAAAGCGTTGTTTAAAGCATTTTCAAAGGTATTTTTAACCGGATATAAGCTTAAGCCGCCTTCAGAATTTTCAAAAGTATTAAAAGCATTATCTGATGAGGAATAGCTTAAGCCCATGTCTGAAAAAGTATCTCCTGCATCATTAAAATAATTCTCAGATAAATTCTCAAGGCTGTTTCCCTGAAAGCTGTCGGGGTTTTCCGAATAATTTTCGACAGCGGTGTTTTGATAATAGTTGTTGAAAAAAGATGAATTTTCTAAGGGGAAGGCTTCCTCAAGGCTAATATCATCTGATTTTAAG
>JAJBVU010000018.1 GCA_020859645.1 Eubacterium sp.
ATTAAAGCATTAATAGAAACGGGTCAATATAATTTTGACAGAGCTTTTAACTTAATTAAAGCACCTACAGATGAATACAATCTGATTAAGGAATTAGTTTTAGGATAATTCAAAAAATAATTTTGGGAGAGGTTTTCGTGCCTCTCCCGTATCATTTAGATAATATTTAAACTGCCGTTGTACAGGTAAATGTTGTTGCTGAGTATGTCGGACTGATCGATGTAGATGCCGTTTATCAGTTTTAATACTTTCTTTAAGTAGGTTTTGCCGTTGATTCCGGTTTTCAGAATCATAACTTCGTTTATTGATGATGGGATTATGAAGAAGTCGGAGTTAAGGGATTTTCTGATTGCGTTTAAGACTTCTTTGTAGACTATGTAGCTTGCACCTTCTGTTATGACATCATTGCTGAGAATGTAAAGTATGGCTTTGTCGGAATCTTTGGGCTCGGGTATGCCTTTGGGGATTAGACCTTCCATTGTTTGGGAGAGGGGCTCAAAACGCATGGGGAGGATGCGTTTTGTGTTCTCTTTGGCGTAGGTGTAGAGATCTTCTGTTGACAGGTCTAAGGCTTCGGCAAGAGCTTTTGTGATTATGGCTCCGTAGAAGTGGTTGTTTGCTTTTTCTGTTATACAGCGGAAGACAATAGCCAAGTCTAAGAAGGGAACATTGGGAACTTGGTTAAGGAGTTCCCTGTTCATTTCTGCATTTATCAGCAACATTACCGTGTTGTTTTTTACTATATCAGCGGAAAGAATAGCTGTAGGGGTACAGGTGCTACCGACTTTGCTGTCATAATAGGTTATTGTTTTTGCCGCTTCCATGAGAACGGCTTTGATGTCTCCGGTTGACAGATATTTGCTGTACATATCTTTAAAGTAGATTACAGCTGAGGCTGTCATCTCCTTGTTTTCGTCAGCGAAGCAGAAGCCTTCAACGGTTTGGTTGATTTTGTCAATCTTAACCTCTTTTAAGGCGAGGCTCTTGTATTTTTCGGGCATATAGCTGCCTATGGTTTTCAGTATTTCTTTCTTGAAACTATCATATTTCAACATAATAATCATCCTCCAACATTTCACACAAGTAGTCGGGATCGTATAACATATCTTCAATGTCGATGTAATCCCAACCCATGTCTACCAATTCGTATACAATATTTTCATCAATACCTAAGGACTTGGCACAGCTTACCAAATCGTCTATGTAGTCCTGCTGAGGGTTGAACTGATAACCGCTTCCGTATCCGTTTATGACTGTTTTGTTTCCCTTGGTTTCTTTAAAAGGGCTTCTTGTGCTTCTTCCCCAATATGAATAATCGTAAAACATATCAAAATCGAAGGTATCCTTTGTGATCTTTCCGTCCGAAGAGAATTTTAATATGTCGCCTTCATTTACTACAACGGAAGTAAAAACTCTGAGGTTAAGCTTATTTAAGGCTTTTTCCAGTATCTGTGCTGTCGAGGCATAGATGTAAAAGCCGTTAAAATGAGCAATTGCCATAGGATTATCACCTTTGATGATGTAGAGTGAATTGTCCTTGTTAAGCACTGTGAAACAAAAAGAACCCTCAACCTTTTCAGTCATATACTTAAGGCTGTCAAAGGAGAGGGTATTTTTCTTGTCGATAAGCTGAACCGCAACATAGGAATCGGTCTGTATTTTTGTTGCGGGAAGCTTCTCAGTGCGTTTGAGAAAAGCGTCATTATAAAGTACGCCGTTGTGAGCAAGGGCGAAGTCATTATTTTCGGACAGGAAAGGGTGGTTGTTGTAATTGAGCTTTTCACTGCCCTGAGTTGAGAGCCTTATATGCCCCATTATGACAGAGGGGTTGCCCTTGAAATAGATGTTCATCTTTCTTGCAGGGAGAGGTCTTTTGTAGACAATCAGTCTGTCCTTGTAAACGTAAGCAACACCTGTTGCATCGGTGCCTCTTGCTTCGCATTCCTTGGAAAGAACCCTTATTATCAGCTCCTTCTGTTTTGCATTAAAAACATTTCCATAATCAATCAAACCAAATAAACAGCACATATTATTCTGCCTCCTTTGTGTACAATTTTCTTTCTTTGAGATAGGTTATAAGCTCGCTGTGATTTTCTTCTGTCAGTCTTGAAATGAAGTCTTCCCAACGAAGGTCTTCCATTTCTTCATCGGACAAAGAAACAGCCACGCTACAGATTTCATTAACAAACTGCAATGTGGCTATGAAGGTGTTGTATTTGAGAGTTCCCCTGAACATTCGGAACTCGATTGTGTTGTAATTAAGAATATTAACAGCCCTGTATCTTGAACAGTAACCTTTCTTAATATCGTCATAAAGCTTTTTGGGCTTGCTGTTGTTGTCATACCTTGCTGCCCATCTGTCCATCTGTGCCTCGGTGCGTCTTGAGAATCTGAGGATTTCGTCCCAGTGGTGCTCAACGAAATAGAGTATTCTGCCTATTGCAGCTTCTCTTTCTTCAAAGCCTTCGCCCAAAGCAGTTCTGCTGACGTGGCAGTGCAAGCCGCAGGTTCCTGCCTGATGACTTTTATATCCCATATGGATAAGCCTTTTCATTATCCTATCCCAAGGCATTTCGTTTTCGTGGTAGCCGAGAGTCATGGGGTGGCTCACAAGCTCAAAGCCGCTGTCAAGACTTCCGTCGCTTTTTATGTAGAGCCTGTTTTCACCATTTGTGTTGGCAATATCCAATACCTCTTTGGCATTGTCGTCATCGAAACCGCCACAGTCAACTTCAAGTTCAACACCCATTGTCATTTTGCCCTTTCCGTAAAATATGGGGTCGGGCTTGTAGCTGTAATCGTGAATGCCTTTGTCTTTCTTGAGCCTTGTATAGCAGCCGCAGCAGTAGGGGTATTCCTCAAACTCGTCACTGTCCATATAATATGCGTCATCGCTGTGAATGATGCAGCCGCATTCCTCGCAGTAGTAATAGTTTTCGTTAAAGCAATCCCGGCAAAGAGTATTGTCAGAATCGGTGACGGCATCACCGGTATAAATTCTTTCGCCGCATTCATCACACACAACAGTTTCATCTTCAAAACAGTCAAGACAGTAAAATTTACCGTCAAATTCATAAGCATCCTCTGGTGCTAATTCTTCACCGCAGATACAGCAGGTTAAAATATTTTCATTCATTTTGCATTTCCTCCTTGTAATTTTTCACCAGCTTATAAAAAGTGGTTTTCTTTAAATGTATCTTGTTTCTGAACTCCGAAGCCGAAATCTTGCTTTCAGCCCAAAGGGAGTAATACGTTTCCCATTTATCGGGAAATATAATTGCCTTTCTTCCTAGGTGCTTGCCATTACACTTAGCAGCATCAATACCTTCTCTCTGCCTGAGACGGATAGTTGTCCTCTCCTGCTCTGCGATAGATGAAAGAACCTCAATCAGGATATTATTGATCATTTCAAATATCCAGTCTTGACCTTTAGGCAGATCGATTAGGGTAGTAGGCAGATCAAGAATCTTAAGCCTTATGCCGTTACTCTTAAAGTATTCAAGTTCAGACTTGATGTCGGCTTTGTTTCTTGAAAGCCTGTCAAGAGACTTGACAACAAGCGTATCTCCTTTTCTGAGGATCGTAGTTTTCAGTGCCTGATAACCGCTCCGCTCAAAGTCCTTTCCGCTTGCTTTGTCGGTTATTATATTTCGATCGTCGGCACCCATGCTCTTGAAGGCTTTCATTTGTCTGTCAAGGTTTTGATCTGTGTTTGACACCCTTGCATAAAAATAGGTTCTGCTTTCCAAAATATCACCTCCCAAACGTTCGGAAAGGTCTAACCATTTCCGAACATGTTCGTAAATTAAAAAACCAACCTTTTCGAACGCTTTTTTGGCACTTTTTCAGGCGTTCGTTAAGGTATACCTTTTCGGACACAAAAATAGCCCGGTCAAGTTGACCGGACTGCTGTGTTCCTGCGTTCCTAATAGAACATCATTAGGTATATCCTAATGTATGCACTATTATAGTATGTAATTGTAAATTGATAGAATTTCTAAAAGATTGATTTTATAATATATAAAATAAAACTCTTTGCTCCCAAAACTATTTTTAGGGCTCCCTAATTTGTTATTTTTTAGCCGAACCCGTTATCATAAAGTTAGAATTGAAAGTGTTTTGCATAGCTAAACTGCTTTAATATCCCAATTCATCAAGCCATTTATCAACAGCAGACTTAGAATTGTCAACTTCGGGTCGATAGACCCCTATAGGTTCAAGAATGACCGCCGATTCCGGCAAATCTTCTGCTATATCTTCAATAGTTTCCGCAAGTCCTCCTGTTCCGTGGGTAACAAAGGGAATGACTGTTTTGTCTGAAAAGTCATAGGCTTCGATAAAGCTGTGTACTGCCATGGGAATTGTATACCACCAATTTGGAAAGCCGAGGAAAACAATGTCATAATCGTCCATATTTTTTACGGTGTATAAAAGTTCGGGACGGGCATTCTCCGCCTTTTCATCAGCCGCACGCTCAAGACATTCATCATAATTGCTTGAATAGGGTTCTGTCACTATTATTGAAAACAAATCACCCCCTGTCCTTTCCTTAATCCACCCGGCTATTTTAGCTGCATTGCCGGGAGGTAAAACACTGGCTGATGTTGTGGCATCAACGTCAATCTTGCTTTCATCTTCCACATAAGTGTTTTCAGCCCAAGTGAAATATGCAATAAGTGTATTTGTACTTTTGGCAGTGTTTTCCTCTGTTTGTTCTGTGAGAAGAGTTTCTTTTTCAAAATTTGTGCTTTCTGCTTCGTTAATCTCGGCAGTGGGACTTTGCTCTGCTGTGTAAGCCTGTCCGCCTGTGCCGCAGGCTGCGAGACAGACTGCCGCAAATAATACCGATAAAATATATCTTTTCAAATCTTCGCCTCTTTTTTGACCGTAATTTTTTTCAAAATTTTTGCTCCGTAATGTGCGGCAAAAATGAAGAAGCTCATCATAGATAAATAATCTATGTAAAACATAAGAGCGGACTCGCTGTAATCCAAAAAGACAAATTCACTTCGCAGCAGCATATATGTCAGCAAATTTCGTTTTATGAATACCCAAATTCCGTAACAGGCTGTTAAAACACCTATGGCTGTAAAAATATGTAAAAAAGCTTTATTATTTTTCAGCCTTTCTTTTCTTTTAGCCATACCTATAAACATATTCCAGTGAAGTCCCAAATGAAAGCTCATAAGTACAAACCCCCAGTAAGCACCTAAGATGTGGAGTTTTCTTGCAAGCGACATACCTATATTCAGATGAATAAATGTAAAAACACAATGGGACATTGTTATTCCGCTTATCATTAAGGCAAGCATTGAAGCAAGGAGCATAAAATTAACCGCTGTCTGCAATATGCGGAAAGGAGTATATCTTCCCTTAAAAAGCCCTTTATACCACCCCATGTTTAAAATATGGTGAATTATAAACAGAATAAACATAGCTCCGCCTGCCCACTCGTGAGCAGTTTCTCCCCAAAATTGATAGCCCATTAAAAACAGAAGCCCGAAAGTCATAAAAATATCTACGATTATCTTAATTTTGGTTTTTGTATTCATATATTTACTTCCTCAATCTTCTGCCAAGCTCATAAGCCTTTTGGGGAAATCCGCTACTTGCTGTCATTGACGGTGTTCCGCAGCCCGCTCCGAAAATCATACCCTCATCGTGTAAATTCAAATATTTGACTAACGTAGTGTAATGAGCCTTAAGAGCATCAAATGTCCATCCGTCGCTGTTCCAAGCTGCGGAAATAAGAGCCGATTTCATATGCTTTCTTTGTATTGAACTGTTAAAGGCACAAAATCTGTCAATAAGTGTTTTAAGCTGTGCAGACATACCGTAATAATAAAGAGGAGTTACAAAAACCAGCATATCAGCCTCCAAAATTTGTCTGCGTATATATTTCATATCGTCATTCTGCACGCATGGACCCTCATAGCCGCAGTGAATACAGCCTGTGCAGGGGTGAATATCTGCGTGAGCCGCATCAATTACGGTTATTTCATTGCCTGACTCTTTTGCCCCTCTTATAAACTCTTCTGCCAACAGATTTGAAGAACCATGTTTATTGGGGCTTCCCTCTAAAACAACAATTTTCATAGTATATCACCGCCTTGTTTTATTTTCCTATATTTTTTCCCGCAAGATAGGCTTCGTCCATAGCTTTTGTTCCTATAACCTCGCCCTTTTGCCAAACTCCTTCACTCCATATTACGGGCTTTACGGTATTTCCGAGATAAGCAAATATATCCTTTAAGTCATTGGCAGTACGTTTCAAGCCTTCTTTTCTGTCATGTCCCGTTACGATAATGTATACTTCTTTGCCGCCCAAGCCTTGCCATTCCGGCAGCAGTCTGTCAATGAATATTTTCATTTGACCGCTCATTGTTAAAAAGTATGTTGGCGATGCAAGCAGCAGAACATCCGCATTTTTAACTTTATTGAGAATTTCAGGCATATCGTCTTTCTGTATACATTTTCCTGTTTTGAAACAGGCATAACAGGCTTTGCAGGGATTTACGGAATATTCTCTCAGTGAAATTTTTTCTGTTTGGTGTCCGCTTTCCTTTGCTCCCCGAATAAACTCATCACAGAGTAAATCGGAATTACCTTTTGCTCTCGGACTTCCGTTTATAATTACAGCTTTCATATAATAATACCTTCTTTCTCTAGGCAGTTTTTTACTGTTATACTTTATAAGCCTATACTGTTAAGCCATTTTGTTACGGCCTCTTCGGGATTTTGTGATTCAGAACTTGAAAGAGATAAGCCTTCTGTAAGCGTAGCATTCGGTTCGTTTTCATAAACAGCAGATAAGGTGTTTGAAAAGCCGCTGCCTCCGCTTGAAACAAAGGGAGCAATTGTTTTGCCGGACAGGTCATAATCATCTAAAAAGCTGTATAGTATCATAGGCATATCACCCCACCAATTGGGAAAACCGAGATATATAACGTCATAGCTGTCAAAGTTTTCTATACTTCCGTTTATTTCGGGTCTTGCGTTTTCACTTTGTTCAGTCTGTGCTTCTTCGAGAACCGTATCATAATCATCGGAGTATGGTGTAACGGGGGTAAGTTCAAAAATATCCGCTCCTGTCAGTGATGCTATTTCATTGGCAATAGTTCTTGTATTTCCCGACCATGAGAAATAAACAACAAGTGATGAAGAAGCTGATTCCGCTTGTTCACCGGTTTCGTTTTCAGCTACGGTCTCTGTTTCCGTTTCCGCAGCATTTTCCTGTACGGTTTCCTTTGCCGAAGATATTTCAGTATTATCGGTTTCACTTTCGGAGCTTCCTCCGCAGGCTGCCAATGAAAACAGCAACATACAGCATAAAATAAATGTTAAAAGATTTTTTATATGTTTTTTATTAAAAATCATTTCTGTTCTCCTCTCTGTATTATAAAGATTTAACCCATTCCGCAAGCTCGGCTGTGCTTTCTCTGCCTGTAAATCGTTTGCCTTTTTTCCAGTTAAACTTATTTCCGTAAGTCTTTTTCAGTTTCATTTCACAGCCCTCTATGCCTGTTCCGCCGGAAGTACAAAATAAGGCAATTTTCTTTCCTGCAAGATCTGTATTTTCCAAAAATGTATTTATAATAGTCGGTGCGGAATACCACCAAACGGGAAAGCCGATAAGCAGTGTGTCATAATCCTCCGGTTTTGCAAGCCCGTAAGCAATAGCAGGGCGGAAAGACGGATTATTCATTTCCAACGAACTGCGGGATTTTTTGTTTGTCCAGTCCAAGTCATCGGCAGTATAATGTTCCATCGGCTCAATTTCAAAAATATCAGTTCCTGCTGCGTTTGCCAGCTTTATGGCAGCGGTCTTTGTTACTCCGCTTGCCGAAAAATATGCAGTTAAAATTTTACTCATTCAAAATCACTCCTTGTATACGTTTAATTTACCATTTAGAGCAAACTTTAGGTCAATCCGGTTTGTATAAATTTAATCAAACTTTAATCTGATTGAATTTTTACCTAATAAATACGGAAGCATACATATCCGTAATTCATCAAGGAGGAGGTTATGTATTGCGGTATCATATGCTTCCATATTTTTATGTCAAACTTAAAGTTAAAAACAATGTTAATTTATGCCAAGCTCCGAAGCCCAGTCTGTAATATCATCGGCGGTTGTTCCGGCAGTCAGTCTTTGACCGTCAAGCCATTCGCCTGTTCCTGCGGCTTCTTCAAGACGGCTGCCGCTGCTGCCCATGCCGGAAGAAGCAGATGTGCAGAAAGGAATTACTGTTTTTCCCGTAAAGTCATTGGCGGAAACAAAGCTGCTTGTCGGCCATGCGGCAATACCCCACCAAATAGGATAGCCTATAAATACTGTATCATATGTATCCCAGTTTTCAACATCATAGCTTACAAGCTCTATATCTCTTAAATCTTCATCGGCATATTCACAGCTTACTCTGCTTTCATCGTCATTATAATCCAAATCATCATCTGTATAAACTTCGGCAGGCTCTATTTCAAACAAATCGGCTCCCAGTGCTTCGGCAATTACATTTGCCACACCTTCCGTTGTACCTGTTGCCGAATAATAAACAACAAGAATGTTGCTGCCGTCTTCTGAAGAAGTGTCCTCTTCTTCCTCTGCTTCGGCTGCTGCTGTCTCCTCTTTTTGGGCAGCTTCTTCGGGCTGTTCCTCTGAGCTTTCTTCTTCTGAATTTTCAAAGGCCTTTCTTATAATTACCGTTTGAGATTCAACCTCCCACTCAACGTCAAATTCAAAGCTTTCCGCAATGAATCTTATGGGAAGCATAGTTCTTCCGTTCATAATAACGGGAGCCGTATCAAGTTCACTTGCCGTATCATTAAAATATGCTGTGGTGCTGTCTATGGTAAGAAGAATTGTATCATCATTGTATGTAAGCTCTGCCGTTTGTGTTTCGGAATCCCAGTTTACAGAGCCGCCCATAGCTTCGATTATTGCTCTTATGGGAACGAGTGTTCTCTCGTTTTCAATAACCGGTGTTGTGTCCCGTCCCTCGTCGATTTCCGTTTCAGTACCGTTTACGGTCATAGTGCTGCTGCCAATCTGCATAGTAAGCACAAAGTTTTCCGCTTCTTCTGCACTTCCGCAAACCGCTAAGGAAAGAACAAGTATTACTGCCATAAAAATTGATAAAATTTTTTTCATAAGAATAAACCTCCGTTAATTAATAAAATTGTTTTATTGTATTTAGGCTTTTTGTTAAGCCAATTTTCAATTATTGATTTTGAAGCATCAACACAGCTGCCCAAAATCTCCAAACCCTCTGTTACCTTTGCTCCTTTGCAGAACCTTTTTGTTTCCTTTTCCGTTGAGGAAAGACCGCTGCCTTCGTGTGTGCAGAAGGGATGAATTATTTTGCCCTCCCAATTAAAGCTTTCCAAAAATGTATATACAGCCATAGGCATATTCCTGAAATAAATAGGGTAGCCCAAGTATATTTCATCATATTTGTTTAAATTTTTGGGAAGTGTGACAAGCTCAGGTCTTGCTTTTTTACGCAAATCATCTCTTGCCTGATCCACACAGTGTAAATAGTCTGCGGAGTAGGACACCTTTTGCTCTATTTTAAACACGTCGGAGCCTGCTGCTTCGGCAATCATCTTTGCAGCCTTTTCGGTGTTGCCTACATTAATATAGCGATACTCTCCGGCAAAATAATTTTCGCCTGCTCTTGAATAAAATACTGTTAATCTAGACATATCACTCCCTCCTCATCCGCCTGCTGAACCTACAAAATATTTATGAAAAGTTTTCTATTATTACGCATTTGCTGCCTCTTGAAATATAAACATTTTCAAATCTTTCCCTGCTGTATTCGACTATGCCCGTAAGCGGGTCGACTATTGTTACACTGTTTTCATTGTATCCTATAAGTACGGCACAGTGGTCATTGGTACTCCAGTCCACATATACGCTATCCTCGGTATACCAGCCTTCGGTTGTGTGTCTGTTTGCCATATCTATGGTTATCCAAACCGTAACGGGAATATTATCCGCCACAAAATCATACAGTGTTTTCGCATAGGTTCCCGTTATGTCGATGGCTCTCATTCCTGATTCCGAATTGGTTTCTATGTAATCATTTACAGCCTTTACAATAGCCTGTGTACCGCAGACATAGCCTGATTTTTCCCTCGGATTTCCTATAAAAAAGCTGTTGAGATTGCTGCCGTATAATTTGCCATCATCGTGATAATGTAAGTTTTTGCTATTTGTTTTGGGCAGATATTCGTTTGCCATTGTAACCTTGCCTACATTAAATCCGTAATAATTCATCATCATTGTTGCCGCAGTGATTTCACAGCCCGTGGGCAGTTCGGGAGTTTGAATCACTATGGGAAAGTTTTCTATAATGTGTTCCGTTTTCCTAATCTCGGCTGCTGCTTCAAGACTTGTAAGTTTGGTAACTTCTTTGGTTATTACCGGGGCAGCTTCGGTACTGTCGGCAAAAACACAGCTTGAGCATTTTCCGACAGTTAAATTATCAATATTATACGGATAATCTCCTGCAAGCACGATACAGGTGAAAAATGCAAATATAAAAATCGATAAAGCGAATATTTTTCTCATACTATCCCTTCTTTCCCACTGTTTTTTTTGTTGTATTACTGTATATCGTACTGTATCGGATATATTAAAAGTATAATATATTTGGACACCAATGTAAAATACTTGGTTTGTATTGTCATTAATTCCTTTTTTGCATATTTAAAACCTGTTTTGCCGGGCTATATTACCTGAAACGCTTTCCATTTTCCCGATTTCTGACGAAGTATAAAAATAACTCCTCTGACAATCCAGTCACAAACCATAGCAAAGGAAATTCCTATAACTCCCATATTCAGGATTATGCCGAAGTAATAGGATAACAACAGCCTTATAACAACCGTAGAAGTTACGGATACACACATTGTGAATTTTACATCTCCGGCTGCCCTTAATCCGTTGCTGAAAGCTCCCGAAAAAGGAAACGCTACAGCATTAAATATGTTGTGAATCAATACCAACCATATTACAAGGTTTATTGTTTGCTGCTCCAAATCATAAAGCTTCAGAACAACAGGTGTCAGTACAAATATTAAAATATTCCATAAAGCTGAAATCAGCAGAGTGATTTTTGACAGCCTTTTAAAGTAATAATCCGCCGCTTCGGTGTCTCCGTTTCCCATACTTTGTCCTATAACGGTAATAAATATGGGACCCATTGCTACACCTGCCAAAGCCGCCATAGACCATATGCTCTGTGCAATGCCGTTTGCCGCAATTTGATATGTTCCGAAAAGGGCAACGATACTGCTTACGGCAATCTTCACGAACTGACTTATTCCGTTTTCAAGTCCGTTTGGAACGGCAATATTTAAAATACACTTTATCAAGTCATTGTTCCACCGAAAAATTTGTTTTTTGCTGTAGCAGACCTTGTTCTTTGTTTTGAAGCAAAGCAGTGTAATAATTACGGCGGAAAATGTACGGGCAACCAACGAGGGATATGCCACACCTGCAATACCTGCATGAAGTACAAACACTCCTATTATGTTGCCTATAATATTTATAATGTTAGATACTGCCGATAAATACATTGTCACACCGGTTTTTCCAAGACTGCGGTAAACAGCCGCCCCTGCATTATAAACAGCAAGCATGGGGTAGGAATATGCCGAAATTCTTAAATACGTAATGCAGGCTTCCATAACTGAGCTTTCCACCTTGCCGAACATTAAATGAAGTATTTTCTCATTTCCGACTAAAACCAATGAGGATATTAATACGGAAATGATTGAGGAAAGCAGCAGAAGCTGACTTGCGGCTTCGCTTGCGGAATTATATGATTTTTTACCGATATACTGGCTTATAACCACTGCTCCGCCCGATGCCAATGCGGTAAAGAGAAATATAAAAACAACATTAAACTGATTGACAAGAGAAACACCCGACACAGCAAATTCTCCCACATAACTCACAATAAGAGTGTCTGCTATACCTACAAGCATTACCAAAAACTGCTCCAAAAACAGCGGAATAATCATAAGCATTAAATTTCTGTCGGAAAACATAAATGTCTTTTTATCCATTTTTCCTCCTTCCAGTGTATCGGCAACCTATTTAAAGCGATGCCGGCAGCTGTTTGCATTACTTTTTTCGACAAGTTGTGCCGTTTTATTTGTAAGCCTTTTGATAAATTGCCTTACATTCTTCGTGCGACAATTCACAAGGGTCTGCCGCAAACAAACCGCCCATTGTTTCACGGGCATTTTTCGCCAGTTTATCAAGTTCCGATTCTTCAATGCCGTAATCCGACATTTTAAGATTGTCCACACCGCAGTCCTTTTGAAGTTTTACAAGCATATCCACAAAATCCTGTGCGGAAACAGCATCTTCTTTTCCCAATGCCTTTGCCATATCAATAAACCTGTCATCACAAACGTGTTTATCAACAAAATGTTGATAATAAGCCGCAGAAATCATTATAAGCCCTGCTCCGTGGGGCAGCTCCTGATGATAGGCACTCATAGCGTGTTCCATAGAGTGTTCGCTTGTGCAGCTGCTTACGGTCATTACTTGTCCCGAAAGATTGTTTGCAAATGCCATGCCTTCACGGGCTTCTGAATCAGAACCGTTTTTTACGGCTCTTACAATGTATTTGCCTATATTTTTTATAGCCGTAAGTGCAAGCATATCGCCCATTAAATTATGTGCTTTTGCAATATAACACTCTGTGCTGTGAAACAGTGCGTCAAAGCCCTGATAAGCTGTAAATTTGGGAGGAACGGAAACCATAAGCTCAGGGTCTACAACAGATATTGCCGGGAATAAGCAGTCATATCCGCCGAAGCCCATTTTTTCATTTGTTTCATCATTGGTAATAACTCCCCACTGGTCAGCCTCGGAGCCTGTACCTGCCGTTGTTGTAATACAAATAATAGGCAGTGCTTTTTCGGCAAGCTGTTTTCCGCCGCCTGTTCCGCCGAACATATAGTCCCAAATATCACCCTCATTTCTCGCCATTGCCGCCATAGCCTTAGAAGCGTCCATAACACTTCCGCCGCCTAAAGCAACAATAAAATCACAGCCGTTTTCTCTTGCAAAGGCAGCACCTTCCATTACAGTGGAACGCAAAGGATTTGCCTGAACCTTGTTAAATACCGCAGTATCAACACCGGCTTGCTTTAACTCATTTAATGTTCTGTCAAGAAAACCTGTGCTTTTGGCGGATTTTCCGTTTGATATAACAACCATTGCCTTTTTGCCCGGCATAGTCTGCAAGTGAAGCTCATTTAATTTGCCTGCACCGAATATTGTTTTTGTAGGTACATAAAATTGATAACTCATAAGAATCCTCCTTTATTCTTCCTCGGTTGCTTCTTCGTAAGCATCAGCCGCTGCATTTACCGCATTCATAGCATTTAATGTTCTCGGATAGCCGTTATAGGGAACGCAAAGCAGTATTGCCGCAAGCATCTGATCTCTTGTGTTTCCTACTGTAAGATTTCCGTTTGTGTGGCTGCCTATCTGGCTTTCACAGCCGCCGTTTGCAGTAAGTACGGAAAGGGTCAAAAGTTCTCTTGTATTAACATCAAGAGTATCTCTTGTATAAAAATCTCCGAAACATATTCCCGAAAGGTATTCGGTAATAACTTTTTGGCTCTCCGACATATCGTCGGTAATTGTTCCTATTTCCGAACCGAAAATAGAACGCTGAACCTCTAAGCCTTTTTCATATCTGTCCTCTTCCGTAACAGTTGCCTGTGATTCAACTTCGGAAATTCCTCTCTCCTCAAAGGCTTTGTCAACGGATTCTATTGCACTTAATGCCTTAGTATATCCGCAGTAGGGAGCTGCCTGATAAACCGCTTCTTTTATCTCTTCGGGAGTTACACCCAAATCCAAAGCCGTATATGTCTGTTCTTCGATTTGAGAATATGCCTGCAGTGATGTCATTGCTGCCAAAATAATTAACTGCTGTGTTTTTGTGTCTAAGTTGTCATCAATGTAATCGCTTCCGTAGTGTTCCATCATACTGACAAGTTCCTGACCGTTTTCAGATGTTTCCGCATAAGCGTTTACACAGGGTAAAATTCCTATAGCTGCTGCCATTAACGCAGATACCGCTCTTTTAAATACAGATTTTTTCATAGTGAAATACCTCCTAATAAATTGCAATTTTTTTGTTTTTGAGTTCATAAATAATGTAGTCCAGTTTGTCCAAATTTTTTTGCTTTGTGTGGATTTCATTAAGCATATTGTGCCTGCATTCGGTCAAAAAGCTTATCTGACCGCTGTGTTCACCGCTGTTATAAACAGCCATAAAATCCTTAATTTCTTTTATACTCAGTCCGCTGTCATATAAACTGCATAAAGCACTAAGCATATTTAAATCTTCATCGGTAAAATGTTCCCTAAAGGTTATAAGATTGTTTTCTTCAAAAACCTTGAGCTTTTTGATGTCAATATTATAACGCTTGCTTATTTCGTTAATCTCCAAGTATTCGCCTCCCAACCAAAAAAATATGCACAGCAGTTTTTTTCTGCTGTACATATATTATAAAATAGATTCAGTTAAATGTAAAATGCTTATATTTCATCATTATCCATACGTAAACTGCATTGTATGTGTTCCAAAAACTTTGAAACAGCTAAGCTGAAAGGCTGATGTTTTTTCCATACCAATACGCAAGTCGATTTTCTTTCGGGAGTTAAAAGTCTGTATGTAACTATTGATTTATCTAAATACGGCAGCGACCCTTCAATAACCAAAGCATAGCCCACACCGTTTTCAACAAGAACAGAAGCGTTTGTCGAAAGATTACTGACAGCAACAATATTGAGCTTGTCCCAATATTCACCAAACCAACTTTCGATTTCGTTTCTCACACTTTGTCTGTGTGGCAAAATAAGAGGAAGTCCTGCCAAATCATTAACACTTACCGACTGCTTTTCTGCCAAGCTGTCACCTGCCGGCATTACAACAATCCAATTTTCAACAATATTAAGCCGAATAAATTTATACTTTTCAACCTCCACAGGCTCAAGCAAAAGCCCTATATCCGTAAGACCGCTGTCAATACGCTGTTTTATTTGGTCGGCATTTCCGGTATACAAATTTAAATGCACTTTAGGATACTTTTCTTTAAATGACATGAACAGCTTCGGTATAAGCTGCACTGCCGCCATTTCTCCGCAGCCTATAGATATTTCTCCGTCTATAAAGCGGTCGCTCTCCATAAGCTCCTGCTGTGCCTTTTCTGCAAGCTCCACAATCTCTCCTGCTCTTCGCCTGAATAAAACCCCTTCATTAGTGAGAGTTATGCCCTTTTTACCTCTGACAAAAAGTTGTACACCCAAATCCTCTTCCATTTTTGAAAGCTGACGGCTTAATGTCGGCTGTGTAATATGTAAAATCTCAGCTGCCTTTGTTATGTTTTCTTCTCTTACAACTGTCAAAAAATATTCCAAAACTCTTGTATCCACAGATATTTCCCCTAATAAAATATACATTAAAGAAATTGATAGTCAATCGATCTATTGCTCACTTAAATTTCATATAATTATATTTGACCTAACTGTTGGCAGGTGTCCACCCATTTGTTTTTGAAAGGCATTGCCATATCAAATGTTCTGTTTTATAATCTAAGTTTACCATAAATCGCCGAACCATTCAATACGAATTTTAAAAGCACTGATGGTTAAACCAAAAGAATAATAACAGTCATCCGGGTTACACGGGTATCAATTATGAACTGCTCTTAGGTAGTTAGTTTTAGTGAAATGGAAAAGCAGATTTAGACATTCTTGTTTGACTGCTGCTTTTTCCGTTTATCTGAAAATTCATAAAAACCTCTTCTCTTGCAACAAAACGCTTTTTGGAATACTTTAATCACAAACACAAGTGATTTTACCACTTATCCCAACAGGCAGTATAAGGCCAAAGAAAAAAATCAATGTCAGTTTATCCGTTAAAGCAATTCTTTAAGTTTCATCGTATCTTATCGTTTTTCTTCTCACTCTCTATGAGAGGAGAAGAGAGGAGAGAGATGATAAGATAAGATTGATATTTATTTATTTTAGTATTTATTTGTGAGGGATTTTCCTGTTTGGGTTTTCCCCGAATAGGATTATCCAAGATAGGATTTTCCGGAAACGGTTTTCCCAAAACAGGCTTTTCCTCTTTTGGTTTTTCACAAATATGTTTTACATCATTATTTTCGGACGCACTTATCCCGTCAGAGCAATTTTCGGACGATATTTCAGCTGTAATAAGATTTTCCTTGTCAGGCTGTTCGTCTGATGATTTTTGTAAAACCATAGTTTTGATATTCTTGCAATTTTCTTCTTCAATCTCACTGTCATTTTTCACAATACTTTTAGCACCGTCAGCAGTATCAGCCTGCTCACCAGAATTTTCATTTTCAGAATCAGACTGTATAAAACAATCGGCATTTTCTTCAATTGCATTGTTATCACAGGGATTTTCATATATCGTATATTCTACTTCTCCCATCTGCCCCTTTTCATTTCTGCTTCTGCTCCGAACGACATAGCCCGTGGCTTCAAGCTCCTTTACAGCCGAAGCTACGCTGTCAGTCCCATCCTTTGCCATAGAAGCAAGTCCTTTAATTGTAAACTTCCAACTGTCGGAAACACTTAACATAAAAGACAGTAATCCCTTGGCTTTAAATGAAAGCCTCTTATCCCATAAATGATAATTGCTCATAGCCGTAAAATTTTTGTTCTTTTCAACTCTTACTACAGTACCATTGC
>JAJBVU010000049.1 GCA_020859645.1 Eubacterium sp.
TACAGTAAACTTGTAAAAATGACCTTTATTTTTATACATTAATATGATATAATTGTGAAGTATTCTTAAAAAATCAAAAATTTTTATACAGCGAGGTATCAATATGTCACAAAGAGTAACAGGTCACACGGAGCTTTTGGGGCTTTTAGCTATGCCCTCAAGGCACTCCAATTCGCCCCTTATGCACAATTCGGCTTTTGAAAAGCTGGGTCTTGATATGGTTTATGTCTGCTTTGAGGTTGGGCTTAACGAAATTCAAGATGCAGTTAAAGCAATCCGAACATTAAAGCTTGTGGGCTGCAACGTTTCAATGCCCAACAAAAAGGCTGTCTGCCGCTACCTTGACAGGCTCAGCCCGGCTGCTGAGCTTATAGGCGCATGCAACACAATCGTCAACAAAAACGGTATGTTAGAGGGTCACAACACAGACGGAATAGGCTTTATTTCAATGCTTAAGGATAACGGAATTGAACTTAAGGGAAAGCGTTTTACCTTGGCAGGCTGCGGCGGAGCCGGGACGGCAATTTCAATTCAGGCGGCTTTAGAGGGTGCGGAAGAAATATCGATTTTCAATATTCACGATGAATTTTGGCAGAATGCGGAGCTAACTGTTAAAAAGATTAACGAAAATACTTCCTGCAAAGCGACCCTTCATTCCCTTGAAGATAAGGACGATTTAAAGGAAGAGATAAAAAAAGGCTTTATGTTTGTAAATTCTACGGGCGTAGGTATGAAGCCTATGGAGGGAATGACCTACATACCCTCGGCGGATTTCTTCCCCAAAGACGTTTTTGTAGCCGACATTATTTATTCTCCTACGAAAACACGTACTCTTGAGCTTGCGGAAGAAGCAGGCTGCCGTTTTATTAACGGAACAAGTATGATGCTCTTTCAGGGGGCTGCGGCGTTTAAGCTTTGGACGGGAAAGGATATGCCCGTAGGATATATAAAAGACGTTTTAGGTCTGTGATTTTATTTTACCAATGATTTAAGGGATACCGACAAGCCTCCCCTTGAGGGGAGGTGGCAGCCTACGCTGATTTTTGAAAAAATCAGTGCGGCTGCCGGAGAGGTGTTTTTTGAAAATACAGTTTAACAATCAGGAGGTATTTTATGAAAGTATTAAACTGGCTTGATGAACACTTGGAAGAAGCCATTCTGTGTGTTCTTCTGGCGGCAATGACAATTATTATGGGGATACAGGTTTTCTCACGCTACTGCTTAGGCAGCTCCCTTTCATGGTCAGAGGAGATCACACGCTATCTCTTTATATGGAGCGCCTTTTTAAGCGTTTCATACTGCACCAAAAAGCGTATAAACATAAGGGTTGAACAGTTTGTATCAATGATTCCCGAAAAGGTTTATTCTTATATAAAGGTGGTTGACGATATTATCCGTCTGCTGATTTTTATTTATCTTATTCCCTTTGCCTATACATATTTTATTAAAGCCGTTGAAAGCGGTCAGTTAAGTCCTGCCTGCGGCATACCTATGTATTTAATTCAGATTGCTCCCTTAACGGGCTTCATTTTGGTGATTATCAGAGTGGCTCAGCAGCTTTGGCTCGAAATTAAGGAGTTCGGAAACAGAAAGCCAAAGGAGGAAAACTAAATGTCCATATTAACAGTTTTTGCAATATTCGTTATATGTCTTATGATTTCAATCCCAATCGGGATAACATTAACTCTCGTTACACTTTTGCCGGGAGCCTTCGACCCTTCCTTTACGGCAGGGGGAACCTACGTCATTCGTTCAATGCTGGGCGGTATTGACAGCTTTCCTCTTCTTGCGGTGCCTATGTTCGTACTTTCGGGAACAATAATGGCTAAGGGCGGAATTTCCAAAAAGCTCTTTGACGTGTTCTCATACTTTTTGGGCGGCTTAACAGCCGGACTTCCCTGTGCGGTTATAGTTACCTGTCTTTTCTTCGGGGCTATCTCAGGCTCGGGTCCTGCTACCGTTGCGGCAGTAGGCTCAATGACAATTCCCATTTTAACAAGCTTAGGCTATGACAAGCCCTTTTCAACTGCAATTGTGGCAGTAGCAGGGGGCTTAGGGGTAATTATCCCTCCCAGTATTCCCTTTATTATGTTCGGTACTGCTTCGGGCGAGTCCGTCAGCGACCTGTTTATCGCCGGAATTATCCCCGGTATTCTTATAAGCGTTCTCTTAATGGTTTACGCTGTTTATTACTGCAAGAAAAACGGCGAGGACAGAGAAAAGATTAACGAAACAGTAGGCGCACTTAAGGAAAAAGGCTTTTTAAGGGTTTTCAGAGACAGCTTCTTCGCTCTTTTGACCCCTGTTATAATTTTGGGCTGTATTTACTCAGGCGCAGCTTCTCCCACAGAAGCCGCCGTTATATCGGTTTTCTACGCTCTTATAGTAAGCCTTTTTATCTACAGAACCATAAAACCAAGCGAAATTATCTCAGTGTTTGCGGAAACTCTCAGAACCTATGCACCAATTCTTTTTATACTTGCGGCTTCAATGGCTTTTTCAAGAGTTTTGACACTTATGCAGGTTCCCCAAATAATAAGCGCATGGATTTTATCCACATTCTCGGGCAAGTTTATAATCCTCATCGTTATAAATATTTTCCTTCTTCTTGTGGGTATGGTTATGGATACAACACCGGCTATTCTTATTCTTACGCCTATACTTCTGCCCATAACAACGGCGGTTGGGGTTGATCCTGTTCACTTCGGCGTAATTATGGTAGTAAACCTTGCTATCGGCTTTGTTACGCCCCCTATAGGTGTAAACCTTTTCGTGGCAAGCTCCTTAACCAAAATTCCCGTTATGGAAATTTCCAAGAAGTCTTTGCCTATGCTGGGCTACTTTATTATAGCTTTGCTTATAATAACCTATATTCCCATAGTCAGTCTGCTTCTTGTTCGTTAATGAAAGTGAGGTAATTACAGATGAAAAAAATTTTAGCTGTTTTATTGGCGGCTCTTATGTGTGTATCGGTTTTAACTGCCTGCACTTCAAAGGACGGTGAAGAGGTTCAGCGCTACGCATGGCCTTTGGGAACAAGCTCTCCCGAGGACACCGTAACACAGATTTACGCCGAGAAATTCGCCGAAGAGGTCAGCAGACTTTCGGACGGCGCAATGAAAATTCAGGTTTATCCCAACTCTACAATTGGCGGTGACAGAGAGCTTATAGAGTGTGCGCAGGAAGGGTCTGTTCCCTTTTTGGTTCAGAATACCGCTCCTCAGGTAAGTTTTATTCCGGAGCTTTGTATATTCGATCTGCCCTGTGCCTTCGACTCTATCGAGGCTGTTCGTGAAGCAGTGGACAACCCCGAATTCTTGGAGAAAATAGAACCTCTTTACGAAAATGCAGGGCTTAAGCTTTTGGGAATTTCCGACCAGGGCTTCAGAGTTATGACCACAAACAAAAAAATAGAAAGCCTTGATGACTTCAAGGGTCAGAAAATAAGAACTATGGAAAACTCTTATCACCTTGCATTTTGGAAGGCAATCGGCGCAAGCCCCACACCTATGACCTTCAGCGAGGTTTATATAGGACTTCAGCAGGGGACTATCGACGCACAGGAGAACCCCTATGAGGTTGTTGTTTCTTCAAAGTTCTATGAACAGCAGGACTATGTTATTGAAACAAACCACTTGCCCCACCTTATAACCCTTATTGTCAGCGACGACTTCTATAATTCACTTGAGCCCGAAAAACAGGCGATTATAGACCAGGCGGCTCAGACAGCTCTTGAATATTCCAGAAACGCTTCAGACGAAAGAATTGAGGGCAGAATAAACACAATCGTTGAAAACGGCAGTGAAATCGTCACTCTTTCCGACGAGGTAAGAGAGGAAATGATTGCCGCTTCACAGGATATTTATGATACAATTACAGAAGCCGCAGGCAGTGAGCTTGTTGATCTGTATTTAGGTAAGTAATAATTAAATTATGTAAGCAATTTAAAAGAACTCCCGTTTTAAATATATAAGCGAGAGTTCTTTTTTAGTCTGTAAATTTATTCCTTATATGCACCGCCTAAAACAGAGCGGCTTGTTTCCTTAAGCCAATCTATTGTAAAGCCGCTGTCGTAAAGGTGGATTTTGTTTTCAGCCGCAAGCTCCGGAGTATAGTCGGAAAGCTTATAGGTTGTTATAAGACCTCTTCCGAAAAGCATATGAGTCACAATAGGAACAGCCTCATAGTCCTTAATGTGGGCTGTACCGCCCTCATTTGATATAGTGACCTTAGCCATAGCCCCAAGCATTGTCAGATTTGTGTCTTGATTTGAAACAAAATTGCCGAGGGAGTAGAAAACAAGGGTGCTGTTTCCGTTTGCCCCCGTAATTGTCTCCACCTGCTGAATTACGTGGGGGTGGGTGCCAATAACAAGGTCTGCGCCGTTGTCCGAAAAGAACTGCGCCCACTGCTTTTCGCTTTCAGTAGCGCTTGTTACATATTCCGTTCCCCAATGGGGGCAGACCACTATGAAGTCAGCGTTTTCCTTAGCCTCTGCCATATCGGATTTAATTTTTTCCTCATCAAGAAGATTGATTATGTATTCACGTCCGTAGGGCAGGGGAATTCCGTTAGTGCCGTATGTATAATTCATAACAGCTACCCTTAAGCCTTGTTTTTCGAAATAATAAACGCTTCTTTCGTCATAGTCCTCCTGAGTATCGTGAATACCCAAAAAGGCAACGTCAGGGTGTTTGGTTTTCCAAAAATTAATAGTGTTGTCTACACCCTGAGCACCTTTGTCAAGAGTATGGTTTGTGGCGTGGAGAACAATGTTAAAGCCTGCCGCTGCTATGGAATCCCCCAGTTCCGTAGGGCTGTTAAACATAGGGTAGGCTGAAAGCCCAAGTTCCGTTCCCCCTAATATAACCTCTTGATTTACAATCGCCATATCGGCGTTTTGAACATCCTCTTTTATATGGGCAAAAAGGTGGTCGAAATTATAGCTTCCGTCCTCCTGTCTGCCGCTTCCGTAAACACCTTCATGAGCAAGCATATCCCCAACCATCATTAAATTTATTTCCGTAAATGAGGTTGTGGTTTCCGTTGCGGCTTCTGTGGTTGTTTCGGTGGTTTCCTCTGTTGTTTCTTCTATTTCTTTAAAGGCAAAAACCGTTCCGTAATTGCCTATAAATTCAGCGTAAGCTTCAAACCCCATATAGCCCACAAAGAGAACAATAACAGCGGCAAAAAGCAAAGTAATAATTTTTCTCATAAAATACCTTTCTTAAAAACAGCCCTGTGCATTTAAATTGCGAAACGCACAGGGCTGCTTTATAAATCTTAAAACTTAGAATTCAGTTATCCTTTTTGCGTAATAAAGCAAAATTCTTGTGGCGTCATCGGGCATAACTTCGCCGTCGCCTGTTACATCAGCCGCTTCAAGCTGAGCTTCCGTAAGCTCAACACGCTCTGCATAGTAAAGAAGAACTCTTGTAGCGTCATCGGGCATGATTTCGCCGTCGCCCGTTACATCGCCTAAAATATATTCGGCTTCGCCGAGTATGCCTACATAGGGAATTGTGGCAGTGACTGTTCTTTCTGTGTCAGAATTGGCTGTCTGCATCATAATCGTGTCGATTGAAGCTGCCGTAAAGGCTGCCGAAGCCGTCAGCTCGCCGTCTACTGTAAGGGTAACTGTTTTTTCGTCCATATCAACTATAAATTCATAGCTGTAGGTCTGATTTTTAGTGAGGCTCTCGCCTAATGAAACGTAAGATTTGTCCTCAGTATAAAGGGAAAGCACCTTGCTTGAATTTGAGCCGAAGCCGAAGGCGTGGGTGAAGCTGCCGGAATCATCGGTTTTTCCTACCTGAATGAAGGGCCAGCTGCCTGAAACCTTATTAAGGGAAACCTCTCCGTTTATAACAATCTGACCGCTTGTCTGAGCCGTAAAGGGTATATACCAGCGGCAGGCAACGGAAGAGGAATTGTCGATAAGGGTATATGTTCCGTTTCCGTTATCCTGAATGTAACAGCTGTCGCCGCTTTCGGAAGGCTCTCCTATATCAACGGGAGTTGAATAGGTGGTTGTTTCGGTAGTTGTTTCGGTGGTAATTTCCTCATATTCCGCAAAGGTCAGAGAATAAATCCTTGCGTTTGTGCTTTCTGCACCTGTTATAACATATGTTCCGGCATAAAGCTTGACTGTGTTTGTGCCTGCTTCCAAGGTGACGGAAGAGCTGTCGTTTACCTTTCCGCTGTAGGCGTCTATAACTGCCGAAGCGTCTGAAGAAACAACAGTCAGGTTCATTGTTTCGGCTACGCTGAAGCTTATGCCCGAATCGCCGTTGTTGTTGACTGTTCCGTAATTTGCTTCGATAGAGTTAAGGTCATAGGCTATGTTGCCGAAGGTTCCGGCTGTATCTGTACAGTCATTTTCGCCTTCGCTGTCTGTTCCTATGTTATATGTGCCTATGTCGACTGTTCCCACAGTAGTGGCTTCGGTGGTTGTTTCAATCTCTTCACCGGGCGCTGTCAGTGAGAAGCCGGCTATATAAGCTTCCTTCTCTGTGTTTTCACACTGAATTGCATAAATTCCTGCAGGAACAACAGCGGAAGCGGTTCCGCCTACGGCAGCGTTTGCATACTGCAAGCCGTAGTTATTTATAAGAGACAAGCCGTAGCTTGCGGCGTCGGCACATTCAATTGTAACTGTTGTGGATTTGTCAACCTTAAATATAACTGCTCCTAAGCCCTTTGACTTAAGATAGCCGTAGGTTGTTTTGGGAGTGTAGTCGCTTGTAGCGTTGTAAAGCACATCCTCGAAAACTACGTTTGTGCCTCTTAAGTTGGAAACATCAGCTGCCGTCATTCTTGCTCCGGCGTCCTCAGCGGTAAAAGCTATTGAATAATTATAGTTTATTGCGTTTTCGGGTTCCGCTGTTATAACAGGGGTTACGCTTGCTTCGGTCTGTTCGTCCTTTAAAACGCCGCTGTAGGCTATACATTCTGCCTTTGCCGTCAAAGCATCGGTCAGATAACAGTCTGAGGTCTTTGTAAGTGAGTTGTAATAGAAAAGCGAGGGGTCTGTGTCGAAAGAGGGGTAGGTGTTGTTGTTTGAAACCTCTGTGTCTCTATCTGTGACTACAGTTGCCGCATTTGTGCCTGTGCAGTTATAAAAAATATCGTTATAGCTCTTAACTGCGGAATTTGTCTTTGTGGTTATGGGGTTTTTACAGCTGTCAAAATAGTTTGCTTCGCTGAGAACATAAGAATTATATCTTGTGTCCATAGTTTTTGATGAGCTGCCCTGATAATAGTTGTTGTAGATATGCATATTTGAATATCTCAAAAGGGGCTGTCTTGAGTCGCAGTCCTGCCACCAATTGTGGTGGAATGAAATATTATATTCAATATTTGTGTCGGATGCGCCTATAAGGTTGGTTTTGTGACAGCCGTAATAATAGCAGTAGCTCATAGTATAATAGCCGCCCCGCTTAAAGTCGCATGAGCCGTCGCCTTCTTTTTTGTCGCTTTCAGCCGGACTTGCGCAGTAGCCGGGAAGGAATGAACAGTTGTGAATCCAACAGTGTTCAACTGCCGCACTGAGTGTACTGCCGGACTGAACGCCCTCCATACCCAAAGCGTCCTCGGGGTAGCTTTCAAAGGTCAGGTTTCTAACTTCAAAGCTTTTTCCATAGCTTTGATATGCCGAAGAGGCTATAAAGTGAATACCCCAGCCGTAAATCTTTGCGTCTGTGCCTATACCCTCGATTGTTATGTTAAGACCGTCTCTCATTCGAGCCATATAGCCGTTGTCGCCTTCAGATCCGCCGTAGTCCGTTGAGTCATAGGCTGTTAAGCCTTCGGGAGCAGTGACTGTGCCTATGAAACGAATGTCAAGAGGAATGCCTGCCTGTGAATAAGCGAGAATAATTCCGTCGTTTGTGTTGGCAAGTCCGTCGCTTGAGCCTGAAGCGCCTCTTGAGTTAAGAATGTTGCCTATACCCTTAACGATATGTGTTGAATCGTTGGGGAAGGGGAGTTCAACAGTGTCCTTGTTTTCGTCTGTTACATAGAGAACAACAGCGTTTGACTTTAATGTTCCGTCGTCATTATATGCGCCTACGCCGCTTGTGTAGTTAAAGTGGGCATAGCCTGAGCGGTCGTATTCATCTACTGTAATGCCGCTGTATGAAATTTCCGATCCGTCGGAAGCGGTTATAACAATATCATAGCTGCCGGGTGTAAGCCCGGGAATATCAACTCTTGCAATTCCGCTTTCCTTTTCCCTAATAAGCTCGCTGTCAGCCTTAGTATAAGCTGTTTCGCCGGACAGCTTGTAGCTGACAGAAGCGCTTTCGGGGTCGCTGTCATACCATTCGGCGTAAAGGCTTTCGTTCCAGCCCTCGGCTCTTATGCCTGTCGCTGCCATAGTCGGCAGGGCAAAGACAGCCAAAGATGTAAAAGCCATTAAAACAGAAAGTATAACACTTAAAATCTTTTTGCTTTTGGTCATAAATTTTCCTCCTCTTTATTCAGTTTTTAATGTGCATTTAAAATTAAGAGATTTAAGCTTCCCTCAATTGCTTGTCGATTGCCGCAGCCGCCTTTTTGCCTGCACCCATTGCCAAAATTACTGTAGCTGCGCCTGTTACGGCGTCGCCGCCGGCATAGACATTGTCCTTTGTGGTCTTGCCTGTTTCCTCTTCGGCAATAATGCAGTGGCGCTTGTTTACTTCAAGACCCTCTGTAGTGGAGGAAATAAGGGGGTTGGGGCTTGTGCCTAATGACATAATTACCATATCGCATTCAATGTCATATTCTGAGCCTTTAATTTCAACGGGACGGCGTCTGCCGCTGGCGTCGGGCTCGCCTAATTCCATTTTTATAACTCTCATTCCCTTAACCCAGCCGTTTTCGTCAACTAAAATTTCTGTGGGATTGGTAAGAAGATTGAAAACAACTCCCTCTTCCTTAGCGTGGTGAACCTCTTCAACTCTTGCAGGAAGCTCAGCCTCGCTTCTTCTGTAGACAATGTGGGTTTCAGCACCCAAACGAAGGGCTGTTCTGGCTGCGTCCATAGCTACGTTTCCGCCGCCTACAACGCAGACCTTTTTAGCAGGCTTAACAGGTGTGTCATAGTCATCTCTGTATGCCTTCATAAGATTAACTCTTGTTAAATATTCGTTTGCGGAAACTACTCCGTTGGCGATTTCTCCGGGAATACCCATAAATTTGGGAAGTCCTGCCCCTGAGCCTATGAAAACTGCGTCAAAGCCTTCCTCTTCGAAAAGCTGATCTATTGTCAGGGTCTTTCCTATAATAATATCCGTTTCGATTTCAACGCCCAGCTTCTTAATGCTTTCGACTTCCTTAGCCACAACCTTGTCCTTGGGAAGTCTGAATTCGGGAATACCGTAAGACAAAACTCCGCCGGTTCTGTGGAGTGCTTCGAAAATCTTAACGCTGTAGCCCTTCTTAGCAAGATCCCCTGCACAGGTAAGTCCTGCAGGGCCTGAGCCTATAACGGCTACCTTTTTGCCGTTTGAAGGCTCCTTTGTGCTTAAGTCATAGTTGTTTGCATAAGATGTGTCCGCAACAAATCTTTCAAGCTTGCCTATAGAAACAGGGTCGCCCTTAATACCCATTACGCACTTGCCCTCGCACTGGCTTTCCTGTGGGCAGACTCTTCCGCAGATAGCAGGCAAAGCTGAATATTTGGCTATTTCCTTAGCCGCTTCTTCAAACTCGCCGTTTTTAACACAGCTTATAAAAGCCGGAATGTTTATAGAAACAGGGCAGCCGCTTACGCATTTGGGGTTTTTGCAGTTCAAGCAGCGAGAGGCTTCTTCCATAGCTTCCTCGGCGTTATAGCCTAAGCAAACCTCGTCAAAGTTACCGGCTCTTACCTTAGGGTCCTGCTCCCTAACGGGAACCTTATTCATTTTAACAGCCATTACTTATCACCTCCGCAGCCGCATTTATGGTTATCGTTCTTTTCCTGTTCCTTAAGCATTGCTCTGCCTTCCTCTGTTTTATACATTGTCTGGCGGCGCATAGCTTCGTCATAATTTATCTTGTGTCCGTCAAATTCGGGGCCGTCTACACAGGCGAATTTAACCTCGCCGCCGACCGTAACACGGCAGGCTCCGCACATACCCGTTCCGTCAACCATAATGGGGTTAAGGCTTACAACTGTGGGTATGCCAAGCTCTTTAGTTGTCATTGACGTAAACTTCATCATTATCATAGGACCTATAACAACAGCATGGTTATATTCCTTGCCGTCCTCTTTAACAAGCTTGTTGAGAAGGGCGCTTCCGTTGCCCTTAAAGCCCTTTGTTCCGTCATCGGTAGCTATATAAAGGTTCGTGGCTACCTTTTCCATCTGCTCGGTTAAAATAAGAAGGCTTTCGCTTCTTGCGCCTATAATTACATCGCAGTCAATCCCAAGTGAGTGAAGATATTTAACCTGGGGATAAACGGGGGCTGTGCCAACGCCGCCGCAGACGAAAATAATTTTCTTCTGCTTAAGCTCATCTACGGTTAAGCCGCAGAGGTCGCTGGGTCTGCCCAAGGGGCCAACAAAGCTTTCTACGCTGTCGCCAACCTCATATTTTGCAAGGTCATAGGTAGATTTACCCACAGTCTGAAATACTATTGCAACAGTACCTGCAGCGGGGTCATAGTCCGTTACCGTAAGGGGTATTCTTTCGCCTTTTTCATCGTTAATGACAATAACGAACTGACCGGGCTTACACGCCTTAGCTACACGGGGTGCAAGAATATCCATATAAATAATATTGTCGGTCAGATAACGTTTACTGACAATTTTATACATCGTTTTTATCTCCTTTCAAGCTTTTCTCAAGCTTATGTGTGCTACACTTTATTATAAAACATTGTAACCGATTTTTCAACATAAAAATTTGAAATCGTCTTAAAACATTAGGTTGTTTACACTTTCTTTACATTTTCTCTTCCCAAAAGCAAAACCAAATCGTCATAAGCATTGGAATTAAGGGAAATTCCCTTGCTTACAGTCATAAGCCTTTTTGTGTCCTGATAATATATTTTTACAGGGGTTCTTCCGGGGTTGGCTCTCATAATCTGCTTTATTTCGGTCGGGATATCCTTCGTTTGTTTATCAAGCTTCAGCCACAAGGCACTGCACCTGTTTTCAAGCTCCTCATAGGGAATAATTTTATCCGCCAAAACCTTCGGGGGCTGATTTTCGGAAAGCTGTGATGTGCCTTCCACCAAAATAACGCTGTCCTCCGCAATGTATTTATTGAATTTTTCATATACATTGGGAAAGACTATTATTTCAATCATTCCGTAAAGATCCTCAAGCTGAATAAAGCACATTGTTTTATCGTTTTTGGTGAATTTAATAGTCGCTTTGCTTATAATTCCGCCTAACTTGATTTTTTCGTTGTCCTTGACCTTTCCTTCTTCAGTATCGTCCGAGGGAAAGTCAAGTGTAGAAACAGAGGCGTATTTTTTTAACGTTGCGGCGTATTCCGAAAGGGGGTGACCGCTGACGTAAATTCCCAAAATTTCCTTTTCAAAAGCTAATTTTTGCTTTTCTTCAAATTCCTTTACGTCGGGCAGATGATCCTCATAGGCTGATTTATCCTCTGAAATATCAAAGAGATTAAGCTGACCCTCTGCATTGTTTTTCTTAGCCTGAGTGAAGCCGTCTAAAATTTGGCGGAAGCAGGTCATATAGGCGGCTCTTTTGCCGCCGAGGGAGTCAAAGGCTCCGCATTTTATAAGGTTTTCGATAGCTTTGGAGTTTATCTTGCCCGACATTCTGTCTATAAAAGAGGTCAGGCTTGTAAAGTCTCCGTCTCTTTCCCTGCTTGCTTCTATATCGTCCACAACCCCTCTGCCTACGGTTTTAACAGCCGAAAGAGCATATCTTATTTTGCCGTCAGCCCCTCTGAAGCGGTTGCAGCTTTTGTTTATATCGGGAGGAAGAATTTCTATATTCATTCGTTTAGCTTCTTCAATATAAACCACAACCTTGCCGGGGTTATCGATTACGCTTGTTAAAAGGGCAGCCATAAACTCAACAGGGTAGTAGCACTTAAGCCAGGCTGTTCTGTAGGCAACTACGGCATAGGCGGCGGCGTGGCTCTTGTTAAAGGCATATTTGGCGAAGTCAGTCATTTCGTCGAATATGGTGTTTGCCACGTCCTCGGGAATGCCGTTTTTGATACAGCCGGGAACATCCTCACCCAAGCCGTAAATAAAGTTTTTCCGCTCCTGTGCCATAACGTCCGCTTTTTTCTTGCTCATTGCTCGGCGCACCAGGTCGCTTCTGCCCCATGAATAGCCTGCCAGCTCACGAACTATCTGCATAACCTGTTCCTGATAGACAATACAGCCGTAGGTTGTTTTCAAAATAGGCTCAAGGGAAGGGTGAAGATATGTTATTTTGTCTTTATTGTTTTTGCCCTCAATATATTTGGGAATAAAGTCCATAGGGCCGGGTCGATAAAGAGAAATTCCGGCGATTATATCCTCAAGACAGGTAGGCTTAAGCTCCTTCATAAAGGACTGCATTCCGGCACTTTCAAGCTGAAAAACCCCTGAGGTCAAGCCGGAAGAAATAAGCTCAAAAACCTTTTCATCATTGTAATCTATGCTGTCTACTGTAAGCCCCTTGTGATACTGCCGTTCAATATCGTCAAAGGCGTCCTGAATAACCGTCAGGGTTCTTAAGCCCAAAAAGTCCATTTTAAGAAGCCCAAGCTCTTCCAAGGTGGTCATTGTATACTGTGTTGTAACAACTCCCTGATTGTTGTTAAGAGGAACATATTCTATAATAGGGCGGTCGCAGATAACAATTCCGGCGGCATGGGTTGAAGCGTGTCGGGGCAGCCCCTCAAGCTTCATTGACATATCGATTAGGTTTTTGACCTGAGGATCATTTTCATATTCCTGTCTCAGTTCGTAATTCTTTTCAAGTGCCTGCTTAATGCTTATGTGAAGCTCCATAGGCACCATTTTGGCTATGCGGTCAACATCGTTATAGGGGATCGCCAATGCTCTGCCTACGTCTCTGATTGCGTTTCGAGCCGCCATAGTTCCGAAGGTGATAATCTGTGCAACCCTGTCTGAGCCGTATTTTCTGTTTACGTAGTCAATAACCTCCTGACGCCGTTCATAGCAAAAGTCAATGTCAATATCGGGCATACTTACTCTTTCGGGGTTTAAAAACCTTTCGAAAATAAGCCCGTATTTAAAGGGGTCGATGTCAGTTATTTTAAGGGCGTAGGAAACAACACTGCCTGCGGCGGAGCCTCTTCCCGGACCTACGCTTATGCCGTTTTCCTTTGCAAAACGTATAAAATCCCAAGTAATAAGAAAGTAATCCACAAAGCCCATCTGCTTAATTGTGTCAAGCTCATACTGAAGCCTTTCCTTAATTTCGTCGGTGGGGTCGCCGTAACGTTCCTTTATGCCCTTCTGTGTCAGCTCATATAAATATTCATAGGCTGTTTTTCCTTCCGGAACGTCAAAAACAGGCAGCTTATATTTGTTAAATTCGAATGTAACATTGCACTGCTCCGCAATTTTATTTGTGTTTTCACAGGCTTCCTCTGCATAGGGGAAAAGGGAGTACATCTCCTCGGGTGACTTAAGGTAATAGTTACCACCCTCATACCTCATTCTGTTTTCGTCCAATATATTGGTTACGGTCTGTATGCACAAAAGAAGATCATGAGCCGAGGCGTCGTCCCTGTTTACATAGTGAAGATCGTTTGTAGCCACAAGGGGTATTCCTGTTTCATTGTGAATACGCATTAAGGCATTATTGACGGTTTTCTGCTCGGCTATGCCGTGATCCTGAAGCTCCAAATAAAAGTCGTCGCCGAAAATATTTTGATAGGTGACCGCCATAGCCTTTGCCTTTTCATAGGTTGAGGTCAAAATTGTTTTGGCTACAGGTCCCGCAAGACAGGCTGAAAGGGCGATTAAATCGTCCTTATATTTTTTCAAAATGTCAAGGTCAATTCGGGGTTTATAATAATAGCCCTCTGTCTGACCCAAAGACACAAGCCTTGAAAGGTTTTTATAGCCGTTGTTGTTTTTTGCAAGGAGAACAAGGTGATAATAAAAATTGTCGTCTGACTTTGTTTTGTTAAACCTCGAGCCGCTGGCAATGTAAACCTCACAGCCTATAATAGGCTTTATGCCCTGTTTCAAGGCTTCCTTATAAAAATCGATACAGCCGTACATAACGCCGTGGTCGGTTATGGCGATTGCGTCCATACCCAGTTCTTTTGTACGTGAAATAAGCTCTCCTATTTTCGAAGAGCCGTCTAAAAGACTGTATGCGGTATGAACGTGAAGATGAGTAAATTTTTTTTCTGACATATATACGCCTGCTTTCTATGCCTTAAAGTATTTTTGAATGTCCTTGTGGCTGCCCAAAACCAAAAGTGTTTTGTCAGGCTCCAATGGTACGTTGGGGTCGATTACAACGCTTATTTTACCGTCCTGCTTTGTGCCCAAAACGTTTAGGTTATAATTTTTTCTTATATTTAGCTCGCCGATTGTTTTTCCGTACCACTTTTTGGGAATAGCCACCTCAAAAATAGCATTGTTTTCGTCTAATTCAATATAATCGAAAATGTGGTCGGTGGAATAGCGGATAGCCGTCCAGTTTGCAAGCTGTTTTTCGGGGTAAACAACCTCGTCTGCGCCGTTTCTCAGCAAGAACTTTGCATGAACACCTCTTGCGGCTCTTGAAACAACCATTTTTGCCCCAAGCTCCTTTAAAAGAGATGTTGTCTCAAGAGATGACTGAAAGTTATCCCCGATTGCAACTATGCACAGGTCAAAATCTCTTACGCCAAGCGACATCAAAAAAGCCTTGTTTGTGCTGTCGCCTATTTGTGCGTTTGTGACGTAAGGCAAAACGCTGTTTACATCCTCTTCGTTTTGGTCAACCGGCATAACCTGATGACCCAAATCATTAAGCTTTTTGGCGATATGTCTGCCGAAGCGCCCCAAGCCTATTAATAAAACGGATTTCATAGATTTTATCCTCCTTATCCCACAGTGATTTTTTCCAACGGGTACTTCGAGGGGTATTTTTTATAGCCCGAAACTGCGGCGAAAATTACAGTTAAGCCGCCCACTCTGCCCAAAAACATAAGCAATATTAAAATCAGCTTTGAAATTACACATAAATCCCTTGTTATTCCCAAGGTCAGCCCCACAGTGCCTATTGCGGAGGCTGTTTCAAAAAGACAGGTCAAAAGGGGAAGTCCTTCTAATAATGAAATAATTACGCCGCCGGTCAAAAACAGAGACAAATACATAAAAAGAATAGCCGAGGAATTTTTAACCGCCTCGTCCGAAATTCGTCTGCCGAAAAGAGAAGGGCTTTCCTTCCGTCTGAAAACCGCAAATGCCGACAAAACAATAACCGCCGCCGTTGTGGTTTTCATACCTCCGGCTGTGGAACCCGGGGAGCCGCCTATAAGCATAAGCCCTATGGTAACAAGAAGGCTCGGCTCAGACATTGCGTTTAAGTCCGCTGTGTTAAAGCCTGCCGTACGGGGGCTGACGGCTGCGAAAAGGGACAGCAAAAGCCTATCCTTAAAGGAGTAACCCCCGAACTCAACAAAATAAAAATACACCGTGGGAAAAGCTATAAGAAGAAACGACACAGTAAGAATTATTTTTGTCTGAAGTCTGTATTTTTTAAATTTAAAGCCGTTGGTTTTAATGTCCTCCCATGTGAGAAAGCCTATGCCGCCTACGATAATAAGAGCCATAATAATTATATTTACGGCAGTATTGCTTTTAAAATAGGTCAGTGAAGAATATGGCTCTTTTATGCCCATAAGGTCAAAGCCTGCGTTGCAGAAAGCCGAAATGGAATGGAAAACAGAGTAACACATACCTTTGACAAAGCCCAGCTCATTGCAGAAAACAGGGGCTAAGGCAACCGCCCCCAAAGCTTCAGCCGAAAAGACAGTCAAAATAATAAATCGGGTCAGAGTGATTATTCCCCCAACCTGGTGAGCCGCTATAGCCTCCTGCATAGTGCTTCTCTGCATAAGCCCGATTTTTCTGCCCGAAAGTATGGCGAAAAACACGGACACCGTCACAACCCCCATACCGCCTATTTGTATCATAAGCAGAATAACCCCCTGACCGAAGGGCGTAAAGCAGCTGGCGGTGTCAGCCGCCGCCAAGCCCGTCACACAGACCGCCGAGGTGGCGGTAAAGAGGGCATCTAAAAAGGAAATCCCCTCGGGCGACCTTGTGGAAAAGGGCAGAAGCAGAAGCAGCGTCCCTATAAATATAACGGGTATAAACCCCAGCGCCGCAATCTGCAGCGGCGACAATCTTATTCTCGATATTTTCTTCATATTAATCAATCCTGTAAATATTTTAGTCGGTGAAGTCATCGTCAAGGCTCCCCTTGAGGGGAGCTGCCGAACGCAGTGAAGCTGAGAGGTGCGGCAGCAATCTTGTAGTTTAAATAAAGTATCCTTAAATCAATATTATAA